>CAIMWA010000153.1 GCA_903845045.1 uncultured delta proteobacterium
CGCACGCCCGAGCGCCGCTCGGAGAACCGCTCGAAGGCCGCCCGGACGGCGAGCTTCTCGGCCTCGCCGCGAGGGTCGAACGCGCGGCTCCGAAGGCTCTTGTGCATCTCGGGCCAGAACGAGAACTGGTCCTTCCAGTCCACCTCGTAGGCGAAGTTCGTGACGACGAGCACGAAGACGTCGCCGAGGTCGGCGGGGGCGGCGCCGCCGTCGAGCATCGCGCGCACGAGCTGCAGGTCCTCGGCGCGCTGCCCGGCGTCCTCGGGCACCACCTCGATCGCCGCGAGCGGGGGCTCCCCCGCCGCCCTGGGAGCCGCGAGCGCGCGCGCGATCTCGGCGTTGCGACGCCGTACGGAATCGGCCGGGAGCCCGCTCACGGGAGCACCTCCAACACCGCCGCTGCGAGGACGCGCGGCGTGGTGGCCTCCGCCGCGCCGACCCGGGCGTGCCCCGGGAGGTCCTCGATGGCCTCGAGCATCGCCTCGGCCGCGGCGACGTCGCGGCTGCGGCTGTCCCGAAGCCCTCGCCACGCGTCTCCCTCGCCCACGCTCTCCAAGGAGGCGCGACGCTCGGCGACGATCCGGGCGAGCGTGAGGCGCGCGTTTCGCACCACCTCGTCGGCGACCGACTCGAGGACATCGAGGGTCTCCATGCGGACCGGGTGCGGAGGTCGCTCCAGCGACGCGAGCGTGCGGCCGATGTCCCTTCCGTCGCGCATGAGCTTCGCGACGGCGTCGACGGTCGCCTGCGGGAGCGCCGCGAGCACGGCGTCCAGGCGTGGCGGCTCGGGGTGCGGCTCCCCGCGCGCGTCGAGCCTCCAGACGGTGCGGGCGATCTCCGCGCGCATGCGAACGCGAATCATGCGTCGGAGCGCCTCGCACGCAGTGCTCCACAGCGTCGCGAGCGCCTCGTCGGCCCTCGCCTCGGGGGGCATGGGACAGCGCCAGGACATCGCGTCGCCTCCCAGCCACGGGTGGGTCTGCGTCTGCGCGACCAGGTAGGTCCCGGGAGGCAGGCCCGTCGCCGATGACGAGCCGCGAAATCCTGCGAGCGCGAGCGATGGATCGCGGGTCAGCTCGTCGTCGATCTCTGCCATCAACGGATGCCTCGGAGAGAGCAGCGACACGCTGAACGATCGGAGCCACCGGCCATCGCCGAGGAGGCGATCCGTGACGACGACGCTTCGTGGGCGCTCCCGAAGCTCCGCGACCCGCTCGGGCGAGCCGTACGTGGTGTCGATGCCACGGCGCAGCGCCATCGAAGCGCCGGGGAGATCCAGCACGTCCGCCGCCGCCGGGGGCCATTGGAGGCTGTGGGTCCCGGGGGCTCGTCCCGGGGCGACCTCGAAGCCGGCGCGCCCCAGCGCCTCGAGGAAGCGCTTGGACGCCTGTTGCGCCTCGCCCGCAGGCGCAGCATCGATGGGAGGAAGGTCCAGCGACGCGCCGGCGGACTGAGTGTCGTCGCCGGTGTCTTCGCGTACGAGCTGCTGCACCCGCGCCACCGCCTGGTCCCACGACGCCTCGTCGTTCTCCGACGGCTTCAGCAGGTCATTGATCGCCCGGTCGACCTCCGGCGCCACATGGTAGCCCCGCTGATCGAAGAGCCCGATGGACGCGTAGACGTCGAGCAGCCGCTCCGTGGGGAGCGCCTCGTGGCTCATCGCGAAGATCCGCACGACGCCCGCCC
The DNA here is from genome assembly GCA_903845045.1 of uncultured delta proteobacterium. Classification (GTDB taxonomy): domain Bacteria; phylum Myxococcota_A; class Polyangia; order Polyangiales; genus SCUS01. The sequence goes on from CAIMWA010000153.1 coordinate 1,687, forward strand.
GCTGGCCGACGCGGTCGAGCCGGCCGACCCACTGCTCCACGAGACCAGGTGTCCACGGGAGGTCGTAGAGGATCAGCGCCGAGGCGAACTGAAGGTTGAGCCCGGTGGCGGCGACGTCCCCGGCGACGAGCACGACAGCCCCGCCCGCGCGTGAGCGCTCGAAGGCCGCGAGCTGAGCCATCATGGTGGTGGCGGCGGCAGTGGGGTTGCGGAGCGCCTCGAGCATCGCGTCCTGACCTTGTTCGAGGATCGCGACGGGCCCCACCTCATCGTCCTCCTTGAGCTCCCACGCCGCGCGCTCGTCCTCCGACGTCGGTCGCAGGCCCCCGGCGAGAAGGAGGCGCTCGAGCTCTCGCGCCACGAGGCTCCGCGTCTCCGCGTAGTCGCAGCGAATGACGATCTTCGCCTCGCGCCCCTCGCTCCAGAGGCGAGCGCAGAGGTCGAGCAGCGCCTCGAGCTTGGCGTCCGGCTTCGGCGACAATTTCGGGGCGCGAATCACGCCGAGCCGATCGCGGACCAGCGACGTCCGCCCGCCCGACATGCCCGCGAGCGCCTCCCAGCTCGAGCACGCCTGACGAACGAGCACGGCGCGATCCTGAGGATCCAGCTCGGCCACCGCCTCGAGGATCGCCACCTCCTCCCGCCGGTACTCCACCGCGACCCGCGTCAGCTCGCGGCGTGCGATGAGACCCTCGCCGAGCGCCCTCCGGCGGCTCCGAACCACGCGCTCGAGCAGCGTGCTGGCACGGAGAAAGCGCCGCGGATCCTCGCGCGCCTCGAGCGCGATCTCGACGTCGGCGAGGTCCGCGACCCCGCCTTGGGACATGAACTCCTGGAGGGCGCCCTCGTCTGCAGCGGCGAGGAGCTGATCGCACTGCTGAGCGCGCCGCAGCGACTCGTCGACGGTGCGCTCGAGGGCTCGCTCGTGGTCGTCGCCCAGGCCTCCGGGCGGCGGCCACTTCGGATCGACGAGCCCCGCTGCCCACGCGAAGCCCTTGCGGAACTCGCGCGCGGCGCCCGAGGCTCGCCTGCCCTCGCGGGGGGTGGCGGTCAGGAGCAGCAGGTGCTTGCAGCCCTTCGCGATGGACTCGACGGCGTCGCGCTGGTCCCTCGTGAGGAGGTGCGCCTCGTCGACGATCAGCATGTCGATCGCCGTCGCCCTGCTCTTCAGGGCGGGCAGGCCGGCGTGCGCGGTGACGACGAGCCCACGGCGGTTGTCCGCGTCCAACGCGTCCGGGACGGAGTCCGGCACGAACACCGGCGGGACGTCCTCGAGCGGGCCTGCGCGCAGGCGGTGCTCGGTGCGCCGTCGGACCTCGAGGCACCACTGCGTGACGACGTTCGCAGGGGTCGCGACCACGCACTTGAGCGATGGGTCGTGGGCGGACAACGCGCTCCAGATCATGAGCGCCTCGATAGTCTTGCCCAGCCCGACCTCGTCGGCGAGGACGTGGCGCACCGTGGGAGATCCGAGCACCTCGCGTACGACCGCGAGCTGGTGCGGGAGCCGCGCGACATCGATCCACGTCGCCCCTGCGAGCCCGTCTCGCTCGTGGATGCTCCGCAGCCACGCTGCCTCCCACCGCAGGAGGAAGCGGCGCGAGTCCACCGGCTTCTGAGGGAGACCCGTGCGCGCACAGACGATCGCGGCACCGGACGCATGAGGGCGCGCGCCCGCGACGGAAACGGGCCATACCGTCCCGGGCGGGGTCTCGCGCGTCCCCGTCGGCGTGAGCACCGTGAGCGTCGGAGCGATCTCGAGGACGACGCACGGCGTCGGCGATCCACCGGCAGGCGCTGCGAGCCACGCGGCAGCGCCGATCGGCACAGCGACTTGCTGCGAAACGGCTCGCACCCTGCTCTTGTCCGGGGTCCCATCGACGCCGAGAACGTGGACGTCCGTGACGCTCGCGCCCGGGTCCGCATCTGCGAGGCTCCAGGCCCAGACACGGTGGCCGCGACGCTCGAGGATCGCGAGCGCGACGACGCTCATCGCAGCTCTCGACGAAGCACCTCGATCGCCGCCGGGAGGGCCCGCGCCACGTCGAGGTAGTTCAGCGGGACGACGCGATGCTCTCCGCTCGGGAACTGGCTTTGGTCCGCGAGCACGGCGTCGTCGGGGATCCCTTCGGAGAACGGGTGGTGGAGAGCGGGGATGACCATGGAGCCGTCGTTGACGCGAATGGCCAGCGGCGCCGTCGTCTCGGCGCCGTCGGCCGCGACCTCGACGTCCCTGACGACCTCGCCGGCGTCGAGCGTCTCGACCCATCGGCGCAGCACCTCGTAGGCGACGGCGGCCCTCGGCGGATCGACGTGCGCAGGCTCGCCGCGGATCGCCGCTTCGAGCAGGTCGAGCGCGAGGTGCCGGTCCAGCGTCGCGTGCTCGTAGCTGTTCTTGTAGCTCAGCAAGCACCCGTAGCAGGCGCGGTCGCACGGAGGCTGCGCCGTCCGGGACTCCCACGGGCCGTGCGAGAGGATCGCGCGCGCAGCCTCGAGGAGGCGCTCGATCTGTTGCGCCAGCTCGACCACGTAGCCAGCGCCGCCGGCGAGCTGATCGTAGAGGAACACCTCGACGACACCCGCGTCGGGACCGCTCTCGCCGATCCCGGATCGGTACCCCGCGATGACCTCGCCCACCTCGACCTCCAGGACCATGGAGGCGGCGAGGGACAGCGCGGTGGCGAGCGACGACAGGGTGATCTGGAACGCCGGCATCCGTTCGCCCGGGCTCAGGCGCTGCGGCTCGGGGAGCGAGAAGCGAAGGATCAACAGGTCGGTCTTGAAGCGGGTGCCGAGGAACACCGGCTCGACGGTCACCGGGGCCGCGCAAGCATCGCTGTAGCCCCTGCGGTTTGGCGTCGGCCGCCGGTGCGGCGAGAGAAGCCGTCCACCCTGGTCGACGGTCTCGATGGCGTGGCACGCCGTGCACACACGGAACCCGCGGTTCTGCGGCCCACGGTTGGTCACGAGGATCTCCCAGCCCTCGTCGTCGACGACGTTCAGGAAGAACGACACCCCCGCGCAGCCAGGCACGGCGGTCCACGCGTCGGGCCCGGGGCTCCGCGCGGACAGCACCGGTCGCCCTGGCCGCGAGAAGTGCTCGGCGTCCGGCTCCGTGCGCGGCGGCATCGACACCGGATGCGCGAAGCCGGGAGGCTGGATCCAACGCGAGGCAGCCACCTCGCCGATCTTCGCGTCCCCGCACGACGGACACGCATCGAGCCTCGGCGTGTCGTCTTTGACGAACTCCCCGTGACCGCACACCTCACACGAGCGGAAGTATTGAGCTGCCTTCAGCGCATCGACGACGTGGTCCTTCATGGGCGAGTAGAGCGCCCCGGAGAGCCACACGCGGCCGTCGATGAACACGGTGCGACCAGGCGCGTACTCGGAGAGCGCGACCGGGAGCGCGCGCTGCGGGGCGTACCGCAGGGCGTCGCGGACGTCGTCGGGTCTACGCTTCAGCCCGTTCGTCGCCTCGAACACATGGAACGAGACGAGGTCCGTCGGGAACGCGTACTTCGGCAGGATCCCCTCGTAGAGGAGCCGATCGAGCAGCGATGCACCCGGGTCTCCGGTGGCCTCGTCGTCGCCCTCGTCCACCGCGTCCTCCACGCTGACGGTGCCGTCGCTCGCGTCACGGACCGAGCGCTCTACGGTGTCCCGCGTGCGGTCCGCGAAATCGGCGAGGAGAGCGGCCCGCCCGTGGACACGCGCCGGGAGCCAACGATCGACGGCGGCGCGGAGTTCGTCGACCACCCCGGGCGTGCTCAACCAGCTCCGGAACCCGCGGAGGCTCAGGGTGTCAGCGCTCGACAAGAACGCCTCGACGGTCCCGAGGGAGCCCTTCAAGCTCGCCCGCTGCGCCGCGCCCGAGTCGGGGACCGCCACGTCGAGGAAGCGCTGCATGACGAACGCGTTGACGTGGCGCCGCGCGATGCGCGCGTTCTCGAGGTTCAGCTTCGGATCCGGCACGGGATCCTTGATGAGCCGCCGCGGGTTCTCGAAGGAGTGCTGGTTGTGCCCGTCCTGGTCGGCGTAGGCGAGGACCGTCGCGATCGCGGCGCCGCGCCTGCCCGCGCGGCCTGCGCGCTGCTGATAGTTCGCGCGGCCTGGAGGCATGTTGCGCAGAGCGACCGCGGAGAGGTCTCCGATGTCGATGCCCACCTCCATCGTCGTCGTGCAGCTGAGCACGTCGATCGGCGACCGCATCCCGTCGATGGCGTCGGCCGTGATGTCCTGGAACGCGAGCTCGTGGCGCTCGGCGCGGCTCTGCACGTCGCCGGAGACGCCGGTGAGCGCCGCCGAGTGCTCGCGCGCGACCAGCGGCCGCGACGGCGCGTCACCACGGCCGAGCGCGGGCGCTCGATAGAACCCCTTCCGCTTCTCGAACTTTCGCCGCGAGGCGGTGCCGACCGCCAGCGGCTCGACCACCCCGTCGGAGCAGTGGATGCATCCTCCGTTCGGGAGCACGCTCGCTTGGACGCGGGAGCACCGCTCGCACCGTCCCCACTCGGCGAGGGCCGCCTCGCTCACGCCCTCGAGGGTGACCTTGGCAGCGTCCAGCTTGACCTGCTTCGCCCCCTCGTCGTCGTCCTCAGAGCGGAAGATGTTTCGGAGCGCGGGGAGCCACTCACTCCGGAACGCGGTGAGGCCGGGCTCTCCCCAGGCGCGGTGGACCGCCGCCAGCAACCCCTCGAACGTCCCGGCGTGCGCCGCGCCCGCGAGCCACCTCGCGTTGTCCTCCAACGCTTCCGCGGCGAAGATCGTCGACCCGCGCCGCTCCACGAAGCAGCTGAGCCAGAGCGACACGAGGCGGTCTCTCCACTCGTCAGGGATCGCACCTCCCGTCGGCAAGGCCTCCTTGAGCTTCTTCGCGTGTTTCTTCCGCGGCATGAACCGCGCCAAGCCGAGCGCGCTCAGGCCGGTGTGCTTGTCCTGAAGCACGCGCAGCACGATGGTGGCCACAGGCGCGGGCGCGGCGAGAAGGGTCACCTCTTCTGCGGAATCGGAGTCGAACTCGTCTTCGATCCACTCGCGCGCCTTGGCTTGGTGCCGCGCGAGCTCCGCGTCGAAGCTCTCGTCCGTCGCCCGCAGCTCGACGCCTCGATCCGAAGCTCCGACGAGGAGGGCCGCGTAGGCGTTCTTCAGCGAGAACTCACGGGGAACCTCGTAGCCGCGGAGCAGCAGAGGGCGGATGCTGTCACGAAGCGCCGCGCGGCCGAGCTCGGCGGCGAGGCGGGCGGCCTTTTGGCGACCGTCGGAGAAGATGAGCACCTTCCTCCCCTGGAGCGGCGTCTCCTTCTTCAAGAACGGCGGACGCTGCGCACGGGCGGGCTGATGCGTGAGCTGCTCGTTGATCAGGGCATAGAAAGGGTCCTGCCCGGAGGTCTGGTGGTCCTCGACGGGGCTCCGCCGCACCGTCGTATCGTTGCGGAGGCGGTCGTTGTCGTCGCCGCAGACGCCGCACACGAAGAAGAGCCTTCCTTCGCGCTCGACCGGCTCCTTTCGGGCCACGTTTCGTCGGTAGAGCCCCACCCTCCGACCGCGCGCACCTGCCGGGTCGTCGAGTACGAGGCCCGTCAGCGGGTCGATGGTCGCGACCTCGAAGAGCGATTGCTGGCCGCGATCGATCTCGAGGAGCAGGTCTACCGGGAGAACCTCGGTCCCGTCGGACGCGAGCGTCTTTCCGCTGCTCCAGAGGAACTCCGGCGAGTCGAGCTGCGTCGAGAGCGCGGCGGCTCGAAGGTACGCGGCGCCGCACGACCGGCATGTGAACAGCTGATAGACCCGGGAGTCGCATTGATCACAGCGGTCTCGGGGCTGGGCGTGCAGCGCGCCGATCAGCCCGCGACCGCCGGGGCAGCGAGCGTTGATGCATGCCCAGAGACCCGGGAGCCCGCGGTGAAAGGTGTGGATGCGGCTCGGGAGGAGGTTCGCTTCGCCGGGCGCCTGCCTCGCGAAGGCGCAGAGCGCCGCGAGCGCCTCCGTCGCCCGGCGGGCGTCTTCGGGCGGCGCGTCCGGGAACATCTCCGCGGCGAGCTCCGGGATCTGCTTCGCGCTGGACTGGGTCAGCGTGACCAACCGACGACGCAGCGGCGAGGTGCTCAGGGCGTCGTACGCGGCGCGCGCGACGTCATCGAGGGTACGCGCCGCCTCGACCGAGGTCCCCGGTGTGATGGCCTCGAGCACCTGGCGCGCCAGCGACAATCGCCTGCCCGCGTCGGTCTCCGCGTAGAACTTCTCGACGTCGAAGGCGGCGAGGGCGGCCACGACCGGCGCGGACCCCGGCGCACCGCGGTCATTGACCGCGAGGCTCCCCTCAATGGCGACGAACTCGTGGACGGGGCGGCCGACGAGCTCCGCGGCGAAGGCTCGCGCGCGCTCGCCGGCGGAGAAGCTCGCGCTGGTGACCGCCACCCGGAGCTGCGCATGACGCTCCGGACGGAGTAGGTCGAGCCGCTCCAAGAGGCGTCGAATGAGCAACGCGACCTCGGTCCCTTGGGCGCCGCGGTACAGGTGCGCCTCGTCGAGCACGAGGAAGAACGTCTGCTCCGGGTGCGCGGCGAGCCAGGCCTTGGTCTGGTCGAAGATCGGCCGTTCGATCGGCCGCATCAGCATGTACTCGAGCATCGAGTAGTTCGTGATGAGCACGTCCGGCGGGGCGCCGTACGAGCGCCCATCGACCTCGTAGCCGTAGAACTCGTGCCGGGCGACGAGCTCGCGGTCGTCCGGGTTTGGGTGCAGGCGCCCCTTCCACGCCCCACTTCCGTACCACTGGCGAAGGTCGTGCTTGGCGGGCCAGCGCCCGCGCTCGTACAGCGCCCGCTTCAACAGCGTAGCCCCTTGGACCCCCTTCGCAGCGGGCACCTCCACGGTGTCGATGTAGAAGTCGCCGAACGATTTGATCTTCCTGCCGTCTCCCTTGAGATCAAAGGTTCGTGCACCTGAGAACGGAGTCCGGCCGGTGTATTGCCCGAACGTCACCGGTCGACCGGCCGCGCGCTTGAACGCCGCGGCGACGTCATCGTGGCCGAGGAGCCGCCGCACGCGCCCGAGCTGATCGTTGACCAGCGCGTTCATTGGATAGAGGACGATCGCGCGGACCGCCCGTTGCCTGAACGAAGCCGGGACCGTCACCGCCTCGCGGTACAAGCGCATCAGCGTCGGGATCGTGAAGCACTCGGTCTTGCCCGATCCGGTCCCGGTGTAGACGACGATGTGCCTCGGCTCGCGCCCGAGCAGCGCCTCGAGCGACTGCCCTTGGTGAAGGTACGGCGGATCGTGGATCGCCGGCCGCGAGCTCGAAGAAAGCTGCGCGGCGAGCTCGCGAAGCGCGGCGTGCTCTCCGGACAAGAGCTGCTCCCACCGAGGACCCGCCGCGTACGCGCGGGTCGACTCGATGAACGCAGGCTGCCGCAGCACGCCCTCGACCTCGAGAAGCTCGCTCCGCTGTTCGAGGAGCCCCTCGTCGGCGACGTGATAGACGGCCTCGATGTACTCACGCAGCCGCTTGTGAAGGCGATCGATGGACTCGATGAACACGCGTGGAAATCCTCCCCTTCAACCCGCGACGACCTCGCACCAGAGGGCGCTGCGCAGCGCGTCCCTCACCTCGGCCTCGACGTCTGTCAGCACGCTCCACGCCGCGAGCGCGTCGCCGGCGTCCGCCGTCGCTCCGAGCGCGAGGACGCGCGCGAGCCACCGCGGCGGTGGAAAGTGGAGCCGAACGACGCCGCCGCCCAGGCGCGCCAACATCCGCCTTCCGCTCGCCGCCCTCGCCGCGCACGCCGCCGCGAGCTCGACGAAGCGTGACCGATCGACCGGAGCGCTGAGCGTGACCCCATCGTTCCGCCGGAACAGGCGATACTCCTTGGCCTCGAAGTCGCCCTCGCGCGACGCGACGGCCCACGCGTCTCGCGTGAGGACCTCGTCGAGCTTCGCGCGCCCGTGGCGGCCGCGGTAGAACGCCGGTGACGACGTCGGATCGAACGCCTCGTAGTCCTCGACGCGGCCCTCGAAGCGCTTGAGGTTCGAGACCGCCCGCAGCGCCTCCTCCGGCCCGGCGTACCGCGGGACACGCGACCACTCCGACCACGTGAGCTCCGACGCCCCGCGAAATCGTAGCTGCGCGATGGCCTCGGTCGCGTGCGTGGGGTCGGCCTCGCGGAGCCTGCCGATCGTACGGACCCCCGCCCGGATCTCGTCGGCGAGCGCCGCCTCGGCCCGACCCAGGAGCAGCACCCGCGACGCATCGCGGAACGTCACGAACGCAGACGACGCGAGCTCCAGCAGATAAGGACCTCGTTCGTCGGAGCGACGCGCGACGACGTCACCCAGGTCCACGAGGGCCTCGACGGCGTCGGTGATGACCTCCTCGGCGATCGAGTCGACGAGCACCGGACGCAGGCAATCCGACACCTCGCGGATGACGACGTGCCGAAGCGGCGCCCGGCGGGCCGCGACCGCGTCACGGACGACGTCGGCGACCATCGACTCGTCGGTCTCGTAGCCCCCGCGCCCGCAGGCGCGCGCCACCTCGGCGCGCAGCGCCGCCTGCGCCCAGTGACGGCTCGGCTCGGCGTGCGATGTGGCCGGCGGCGAGCGATGCTCTCCCTCATCCGTTTCCGCCGGGGCCTTCTTCGGAGCGGCTTCGGCAGGCGTCCTCGCGCTCGACTCCTCGCGGACGGCGGCTCGAGACGGACGCCTCCTCGGAGTCGCAGCGACGGCGCGGACCTCGGCCTGTGGATCAGCACCGCCCGCGACGGCTTCGATCAGGTCTGGTGCGAGAGAGAGGCGCCAACGACAGGCCGTGGAGCCTTGCCCATCCCCGGAGGTCTCGTCCCCCCAAGCCAGCAACGCGGACGCGGCCTCGGGAGGCACGGGCGACGGCTCGACGCGGCATCGACGATCGTCGACGTTGAGCGCGACCAGCCCGCGACGGTACACGACGGTCGCCATGGAGCCGCCGATGTCATCCTTCGCGGCGCGGCCCGCGTGGGGCGCTGGGACGACCCTGAAGACGAGGGCTCCAGGTTGTGTCTCCGACGCGGCTCGAATGGACGGATCGCAGACGAGGCTCGCCGCCGCGGTCCCGGGGGCCGCTCGTTCGCTCGTCGGCGGAACCATCACGGCCGCTCGCTCCGCCGACGTGGCCAGCGATCGGATCCGCACCGTTCCGGTGGGTACGCCCGCGTCTCGCGCGAGATCCGCGAACGCCTGCGCCGCGGCGTCGACGAGCGGCGCGCTCCATCGCACGTCGACGAGGTCCACGGTGACGTCGTCGGCCGGTGGTCTCGCGCGGCCCCACGCTCGAATCGACGCGCTCATTGCTCGCCGTTGCTCCTCGATGGAGGGCCACCGCTCTGGCTCATCGTGAAAGAACCCGGGCTCGCCCTCTTCGTGCAACGCCGTCACCCGCCGATGGCAAAGCGCGATGACGGCCGGCATCGAGACGTCGCCGGATCGATCGCCGCACGCCCGCTCGGCCACGATGGGGTGCAGGGGCATGAGCCTCGCCCGCCTCCGCCCGCCCGCCACGCAGTACGCGACGTCGATCATCATGGCGCGCTCGAGAAGCTCGCCGCCCACGGCCCGCGCGGCTCCGAGCATCGTCGCGTACGCCTCGACATAGGCGCGCATGAGGCCGTCGATGTCCCGCCCTGTCGCCGCCCCGGACTCGATGGCGATCGAGGCGCTGAACGCGAGGGACCGATCCGATGGAACGGGCTCCGTCATGCGCGCGCACGCATCCACGAGCGCAGCCCTCGCCGCGACGAACGCATCGAACGACACGCCCAGCGCCGACCTGTCCGCGGCGCCGATCCGGTCGACGTGCTCCGGGATGGTCGTCACCCGCGGAGCGCCGGCGAGGTCGGCGTGCGCCGCGCAGCGGAACGCTCCACCCTGACGGACCGACGCGGCGAGCATCCCCTGCTCCTCGAGAGCATCGAGGAGCGAGGTCCCTACGGCGATGGGTCTCGCGGAGGCGTGGGCGACGGGCGGTCGAGCCGAGGGCTCGTCGCTGGCGGACATGGGAGCGGGCTTCGCCGCCGCAAGTGGAGGATGGCCCGCCGTGACCCCGAGGGTCCCCGTGTCATCTTCGGAGACCCCGCCGGCTTCGCCGTGCAAGAGCGCGCGATACTCGCGCGCGCTCACCGTCACCGTGCGTCCGTCGACGTTCACGCAGAGCGACGGAATGCAGTCCGGTCCGAGGTCGCGGCGCATCGTGGGGTTCGGCCAGGCAAGCGACAGCGAAGCACCCACGGCGCCGTGCCCCTCCGGTCGCGACCCTCCGCGCCCACGGCCGGCGGACCGGACGGCCTCCATGAGCACGCGCGGAACGCGGGCGTCGCCGTCCGCATCGACGTCGTGCACGACGCGATCGAAATCGCCGGGCTCCGACCACGCCGCCGGAGGTTCTTCCAAGAAGAGAGCGGCCTGCCCTGCGAGGCACGACGGATCCGAGCACGTGAGCTCGTCGGATTCACCGTCGAACCCTGCCAGGGCAGCGAGCTCCCACTCCGCGACGCTCGCCCGCGCCTCGGCCGCCGACCGGATCCGCTCCGAGGTGAAGCCATGCGCGAGGAGGCGAGCGGCGACCGTCTGTGCGAGGTCGAAGGACTGCTCGGACGTTGCCGCGCGCCCGCCGCACGCGATCTGGGCGACGAAGCGCCACAGGTCCGAGATCGTCAGCGGCCCCTGACGGCGCTCGGCGTCGAGGGCGATCGCGGTGGCCCACGCCCGAAGCGTCCCGGCTCGGAGCGCGACCGACGCTGCCTGACGAGATCGGTCTCGGGGCCCGCGGAGCGCGAGCGCGCCGGCCACTTGCAGCAGCTCATGGATGACGCGAGGACGCGCCGCGACCATGAAGTCGAGGTCGAGCACCGAGAGGGACGTCCAAGGACCCTCTCCCCACTCCACGCCCGCCCCGAGCGCTCCTTCGACTCGCTCCAGCAGCTTCGCGAGCGGCGTCGGCACGTCCGATCGCGACCCGAGCCGCTCCAGGTCGCCGTACGAGACCGCGAGAAACACCCTCTTGGACTCGCGGATCGCCGCGGCCGCGCGACGCTCCACGTCGGGCAGCTCGCCGCGCGCGGTCGGCGACAAATCGAACGCCGCGAACCCTAGCGCCGCAGCCGTCCGCACCGCGTGGGTCTTCCCTGTCCCTCGGCGTCCGACGGCCGCGACGTGCCGCACGGCGTCGGCGGCCGCAGCCATTCGCAGCGCTCGAATGAGCGGGGTCTCGACGGCGATCGACGCGCGCTCGTGGTCGCTGAGATCCTCGGCGTCGGCGCCTCCCGACGCGAGCGCGAGCAGGAGGTCTCGACGCGCGCTCGAGAGGCCCTCCGACGCCATCGAATCTGCCTTCCCCATTCGGCCGTAGCGCTCTACCATGACGCTTACCGGGAGAACAAGAGCCGAGTTGTTTGCCTCCAGCGCTCATTCCACCACGACGTTCGCTTCGCGCTCCGCCCACATCCCGGTACGCGTTCGACTTCAAAGGCAATTCCGTTTGGTGATGGTGCTCGCCCGGGCGCTGGAGCGAGGCGACGCCGACCTGATCGCGCGCAGCTTCGAGGAGCTCGAGCGCGAGCCGTCGTTCACCGAGGTGCTCCTCGACTCGGCGGGGCCGGCGGTGTCTCCGTCGATTCGATCGCGGGTCCTCGGGTCGGTCTTGATGGACCTCGCACGCAGCGGATGGTGCGTCTCCGTCGAGGAGGGGCAGATCTACGTCGCGGCACCTACCTGGAGCGCGGACGCGTCCGGGATGAGCCCCGACGACGTGCGCGCGGAGAAGGACCGTGCGCGCGCTGCGATGGCGGCGCGCGTGCAAGAGGAGATCGAGTCCGAGCGCAACCGCCGCTTCGTGCTTCGAATGGAGTCTCCGCGCGCGACGGAGCACGGGCTTCGCAGCGTTCTGTCGCTCCTCGCCGACGGCCCGAGGCTCGCGAGCGCGCTGCGCGAGCGCGGCGCCGATGCGGTCCAGCCGATCCTCTGCCCGGTCGACGGCGACGCCGGGAGAGACCCGGAGACCGGGCTGCTCTTTACCGATATCTTTCGGTACTTTAGGCTCTTCTGGTCCTTCCCGATGAGCTCGCCGCCTGGGCGATCGCTCTCGTATCTGGTGCGCGATGCCGGGCAGCCCGGCAGCCCCGTCTGCGGACTCTTGTGCGTCGCGTCGCCGGTGCCTCGGCTGTCGGTCCGCGACGCTGCGCTGGGGTGGACGCCGAGCTGGCTCGAGGCGGTGGTGGTCGCCCTCGATTACCCCCCCGGTTCGCCGGAGCCCCACCTCCGCGCGGTCGGCGAGGCGTGGCGCACGAGCGCGGACCGGGGACGTCACGCGCGCTCCATCGTCGAGGACGTCGCGGCGCTGCTCGGGTTCCCTGAGGCGCGCAGCGCCGAGGCCCTGTCGGCGCAGCTGCAGCGCCTGCCCGCGTCGCAGCGCGCGATGCGCGCGGAGGGCGCTCGTCGTCGCGTGCTCGCCGATCTTCGCCAGGAGCTCGACGACGCGCTCGACCTCATCAGCTTCGACGGCCTGCGGGTGACGGCCGCGGCTGCGAGGGCGAACCCCACGAAGGCGCTCGTGTACCTCGAGTCCGAGAAGGTGAAGGCCTACGAGGCGTGGCGCGCGTCCCGGAAGGTCAACGCGCGCCGCGGCGCCAGCGAGCGCCTCGACCGCGCGGCGCTCGAGAGCGACTCGGACCTCCGGAACGCCGCTGCGGACCCGCTGTTCTTCAAGAAGCGGGTCACCCAGGCCGCCAACATCCTCCGCGCGTTCGCGGATCTCGCACCTCGCGACGGCGAGCGGACGGCGGCGAGGCTGCGGGAGATCGCGACGGGCACCACCGAGCCCGCGCAGCCGGTGCTCTCTGCTGGGGACGGGGTCGTGCGCGGGGCGCGCTTCGCGCTCCTCCAACGACAGAACCGCCTCGTCGCCTCGCAGGTGCTCGACGTCTGCGTGTGCGGCGCCGTGCCACCGTACGGCCCGCTCCTGGTCGGCAAGCTCGCCGCGCTGGGTGCGCTGTCCCGGGACGTCGCAGCGGACTATCACGCGCGGTACGCGAACCGGGCGTCGGAGATCACGTCGCAGATGGTCGGCCGCGCCTTCTCGCGGCCCGCCGACCTCGTCGCGATGACGACGACGAGCTTCTACGGGGTCGGGAGCTCGCAGTACGAGCGCCTCGGCGTTCGATCCGGCGACGGCGTCGACGTGCGCTGGCGCGTCGTCGGCCGCAGCCGCGGAAACGGCACGCTCCACTTCTCGAGCCGCACGTCCGAGCTCATCAACGAGCTCCTCCACGCCGAGACCGGTCAGCAGCTGATCACGAGCCGCTTCGGCGAGGGACCCTCGGAGCGGCTCCGCAAGATCCGCGACGGGCTCTCCCGGCTCGGCATCGACGCGGACGAGCTCGTGCGCCATGGGATGCCGCGAATGGTCTATGTGGCGGAGCTGCGCCCGTGGGCCACGCGCCCCGGGTGGCGAGCGAGCGCGGCTCCGTGGCGGCGAGAAGGTCCGTCTTGGGACGACGTCACCGACGCGTGGCGCGGGCGCTGGCTCGCGTCGCGCTTGCGGTCGACGCCCGAGGTCATCGACGCGGTCCAGCGGTTCTCCCGCGTGGGCGCATTGATCAGCAGCCGCCTCGGCGCGAGGCGAGGAGCGACGCGGTGAGCTACGAGTATTTGTGCGGCCTCTATCGCGGCGAGGGAAGCAACGCGGACCTGACGTCGCGGGAGGCGCGGGAGAAGGTCCACGTCGCGACGGACCTCGATGACCTCGTCGCCGCGCTGCTCCGCGCGGGTCGCGACGTCGTGCTGACGGGCAACCCCGGCGACGGGAAGTCGCACCTCGCGCGGCGCCTTCAAGAGCGCGGCGCCCTCGTCGGAGCGGAGCTGATCAGCGACCTCTCGGAGCGAGATACCGCCGAGGTCGCGCGGTCGTGGCGCGACGCCCGCGAGGGCGGTCGACGCGTCCTGCTCTGCGGCAACGAGGGACCACTGCGCGAGCTCGTGGCGGTGCTCCGCGCGCACGAGGCGTCGACGAAGCTGCACGCCGAGCTCGAAGCCCAGATCGGCCGGCTGCTCACCGACGACCCCGATACGCTCCCGAGCGAGCCGCGGAGCGTGACGCTGATCGACCTCGCGGACCGAAGCGTGCTCGGCGTTTCCCTGATCGACGGCGTGCTGCGCAAGGTCAGCTCCGACGAGTTCCTCCCGCCCCTCGGGGTGGTCGCGTCGAGACCGCC
>CAIMWA010000154.1 GCA_903845045.1 uncultured delta proteobacterium
GCATGGGGTTCCCGAGGCAGCGTACGAACGCACCTCGCCGTGGAAGGGAGCCGCGAGACGGCATCGATGCACCGTACCACGCAGCCGGCGATTTCGGTGTTGCCAATGCTCGGCAGCACGGCGTTACAGTGAAGAGGCGTGGCGCCTTGCGTGCACCGTCGGGTTACGAAGCGGATCTCGGGCCGAGCGACGGTCCTCGTGGCAGCGGCGTGCGGGTGCGGGTGTGATGGGGGAGATCGCGCGGCATCGATCGATGCTTCGTCGATGGACACGGGCCCGCGCGCCGTCGATGCCGGCGCTCCGCCGCGCGACGTCGATGCGGGCGGGGCGCCGATGGAGGCGTCCGTTCGCGGCTTCGAGGACGTCGCGTCGGAGGACGCGCTGCCGCTCGCGGACGTCGTGCCGTCGGGGATGGCGTGTCGTCCGGCGGACGCCGGGATGCCCGTGGCTTCGGCCCTCGCGAAGGTGAAGGAGCTTCTCTGCGGCGAGGTGCCGACCGCCGCCGAGGTGCGCGCCGTCGAGCTCGACCCCGCTGCCATCGAGGGGCTCGTCGACGCGTGGACGGCGCGCCCCGGGCACCGCGTGATCCTTCGGCGCTTCTTCGCGTCGGCGTTCCAGCAGGACGATCTGTCGTACCAGGAGTTCGCGTTCCAGTTCGGCGAGTTCCACCCGCTCACGGCGAACGAGAGCGACATCCTTCGGAACGTGCGCGAGAGCTTCGCGCGCACGGCGATGTCTCTCGTCGACGAGGGCCGGCCGTTCACCGAGACCATGACGACGCGCCGCTTCGCGATGACGACGGCGCTGCTCGCGACGTACGCCATGCGGGACGTCGTCGCGGTGGACGACGGCTTCAACCGCACGGACCTCTTCCCCGTGCGCGACCCGGTGCGCATCGTGCTGCAGTCCGACCGCGTGATCCCGCTCGAGCGCTCGGTGGACCGCGCGAGCCCGGATTTCATGACGTTCACCCATCCCGGCATCGCGACGCCGTACCAGGACGGCTGTCCGACGCGGCGCATCGAGTACCCGTCGCCGGCGGGGGTGATGGCGCTGGAGGGGATCGTCCTCGGCCACACGCCGCTGGCGATCCCGGGCACGAACTGCGTTCCGCCGCCGCTCGCGCCGGCCGACCGTGCGGTGCAGCCGTCGGACTTCGACGACTGGCGCATGGTGACCTTTCGAACCCCGCGAGCGGGCGAGGCCACGACGCCCTTCTACGCTGTTCCGGCGCTGCGCACGGCGACGGAGGTGGTGCTCGACACTCCGCGCGTCGGGTTCTTCACGACGCTCGCGTTCTTCGGGCGCTGGCAGACGAACACGAGCAACCAGGCGCGGGTGCTGCTGAACCAGACCATGATCGTTGGCCTCGGCGCGCCGATGGACGCCGCGAACCCGTCGGCGCCCGCGGACCTTGCGGCGTTGGACGCCACGCACGCGGCGCCGGGGACGCCGTGTTACGGGTGCCACGTCGCGCTGGACCCCATGCGCCAGATCTTTCGGGCGACGTACACGCTCTACGGGAGCGTGCAGGGTGCGTCGGTGCAGCGCGCGATGCACGGCCAGTTCGCGTTCCACGGCTCGGTGCAGGCCGACGCGACGATCTTCGACCTCGGCGATCGGCTCGCTGCGCACCCGATGTTCGCCGAGGCGTGGGCGCAGCGCGTGTGCACGTGGGCGAACTCGGTCCCGTGCGATCCGCACGACCCCGATTTCGTGGCGGCGGTGTCTCGCTTTCGGTCGAGCGGCTTCGCGTGGCCGGTGTTGATGCGCGCGGTCTTCGGGTCCGCGCTCGTCACCGGGCTCGCCCGGCCCGCATCGTCGATGCCGCCGGTGCCCGTGGCGCGCACCGAGGCGCTCTGCGCGCTTCTCTCGGCGCGGCTCGGCGTCGACGACGCGTGCGGGATCGACGTCGGCGCTCCTTTCGCGGGCTCGGTCACGCGGACGCTGACCGGCACCTGGCCGTCGCAGCGCTACAGCCGCGGCAGCGTGCTCCCGTCGCTCACCGTGGCCCCGACGATGATGCTTCGCGGCGGGCTCGAGAGCCTCTGCGTGGACCTCGCGGCTCGCTTCGTCGACGGGCCCGACACGCGGTTTCCGAGCGCCGACGCGGCGGCGTCGGTGTACGCGCTCACGACCCGGCTCCTGGGGCTCGACGGCGTTCGCGCGGCGCCGGTGCGCACGGTGCTGCGGGAGCACTACGACTCGGCGCGGGCGGTCGGTGCGACGCCGGTCGCCGCGATGCGTTCGACGTTCGTGCTCGCGTGCCTCTCGCCGTACGTGGCGGGCGTCGGAATGTGATCCCGGGCGACGTTCCGCAGGCGGGGCCGAGGGAGCCCCTCGCGCGCCGGGCGTCGGGGCTGATACGCTGTGCCGATTCTTTCGGAGGAGAGCCTAGGCATGCGGTTTCAGTCAGCAATGGTCGTCATGGCGCTCGCGGTGCTCGGAGGGTGCTCGTCCTCGACCAACGGAAGTCCGGGGCAGGACGGCGGCGCGGTGGACGAGTCGCAGCCGAAGGACGAGTCGCAGCCCGTGGATGAATCGCAGCCCGTCGACGACGGCGCCGTCGACGATGCGGGCGCGGTCGACGATGCGGGCACGGTCGACGCGGGGGCCCCGCAAGACACGCCGGCGCCGACGGATCTCGGGGCCATGGACGTGCCCTCGATGGATGCCCCGGCGATGGACGCGCCGGTCGTCGACGCCCCTGCGCCCGACGTGCCGGCGGACGTGCCCACGGTGGACGTCCACGTGACCTGTCGGCGGGACACGGACTGTGCGACGGCGGCGGGGCACCCGGTGTGCGACGTGGTGAGCGGGCTTTGCGTCGAGTGCAACCCGACCTCCGATGCCTGTCCGACGGGGTCGTACTGCGACCTCACGCACCGATGCCTCACGGGCTGCCGCAACGGCTCGGACTGCGTCTCGTCGGACGCCGGCATGGTCTGCGACACCGCGCGTCACCAGTGCGTCGGCTGCATCACCGACGCGATGTGCATGCCCGGCACGGTCTGCACGGCGGGCGCGTGCGTCCCCGGTTGCAACCCGACGCACGGCTGCGCGACGGGGCAGTCATGCTGCTCGGGGACGTGCCTCGACACGACCACCGGCGCGTCGTCGTGCGGGTCGTGCACGCACGCGTGCAGCACCGTGCACGCGATGCCCGCGTGCGTCGCCGGGGCTTGCGTCGAGCACTGCTCCACGGGCTGGGGCGACTGCGACACGAACCGAGACAACGGCTGCGAGACGAACACCGTCGACAACCCGTCGAACTGCGGGGCGTGCGGCGTGAGCTGCTCCGTCGCCCACGCGTCGGCCACGTGCTCCGGCGACCACTGCGCCATCGTCGCGTGCTCCGCGGGCTACCAGGACTGCGACCACATGGCGGCGACCGGCTGCGAGGTTGCGCTCAACACCGACCTCGCCAACTGCGGCTCCTGCGGCAACGCGTGCGCCACGGGGCAGTCGTGCACCAACGGGACGTGCGCGTGCCCGACGGGGCAGATCCTCTGCCGCGGGGCGTGCACGGCGGTGCAGACGGACTCGCTGAACTGCGGCATGTGCAACCTGTCGTGCCCGTCGGGCGAGGTGTGCATCTCCGGAACGTGCAGCAGCTCGCCGCTCTACCACGGGTGGGCGAGCCCCATCACCGGATGCCTCACGAACAGCTACAACGCGAGGGCCGCGACGAACCTGGGCGGGTTCTATCCGTACAACACCGGCGATACGGCGGGATGCCGCGCGTGGAAGCTGGCGGCGACGGTCTGCACCACCGCGCCGACGGCCTACTCGGACAACAACAACTGGACCTGCCCGGTGTCCGGCGGCTTCACGGACCCGGTGTTCGGGACGTACTGCCGGCCGGCGACGACGCAGTACGTGTGCTCTGGATGCCCCGGCGCGTGCAACGCGGTGTGCATCTACAGCCCGCTCTCGATCCGCAACTGCGCGGGCTCCGAGTCGTCGCAGCCCTGAGTCGAGGACGATCATGAGAAGAGCTTGGATCTGTGCATTGCTGGGGGTCGTCGCGGGCTGCGCCGCGGGGACGAGCTTCGAGCCGCTGCCGACGGACGACGCCGGCGGTGATCCCGACGTGAAGTTCGTGGACGAGACGAAGCCGATGGACGACGCGGGCACCGTGGACGACCTCGGCGTCCCGGGCTTCGACGTGCCGGTCACGACGTCGGACGCGACGATGGACGCCGGCGCCGATGCCGGATCGTCGGGGTGCCGCGCGAACGTCGACTGCATGGGCAGCGCGACGCCGGTCTGCGACTCGCTCACGCGGCAGTGCGTGCAGTGCCTTCCCGGCGACTCGGTGCATCCGTGCGCCCGCGGGTCGTACTGCGCGCCGACGGAGACGTGTGTGACGGGGTGCTCGAGCGACCTCGACTGCCTCGGCCTCAGCGACGGCGGTCCTCCGCTGAGCTGCAACGTCACGCACCAGTGCGTGGCGCCGGCGTGCAGCACCGACGACAACTGTCCGCTCGGGAACGTGTGCCGGGCGGGTCACTGCGCAGCGGGGTGCACGGTCACGCACGGGTGCGTGAGCGGGAGCACGTGCTGCGCCGGGAGCTGCTACGACCTGCAGCGCGACCCGCAGCACTGCGGAAGCTGCGCGGCGGTGTGCAGCAACCTGAACGCGACGCCGACGTGCGTGGCCGGCGCGTGCCGCCTCGCGTGCGCCGCGGGCTACGGTGACTGCGACGCGCTCGCGACGAACGGCTGCGAGGCCTCGCTCATGGCGAGCCTGACGAACTGCGGCGCATGCGGCACGCGGTGCACGTTCACGCACGGCATGGGGGCCTGCGCCGCCGGCGGCTGCGTGGTCACGTCGTGCGATGCGACGTACCAGGACTGCGACCACAACGGCGCC
>CAIMWA010000155.1 GCA_903845045.1 uncultured delta proteobacterium
CCCGTCCTACGACCAGGGCGTGATGCTCTGGGGCTGGGCAGGACCGCGCGACATGTTCGAGTACTACGTCGGCGTGTTCAACGGGAAGGGCGCGAACCGCCCGGTGAACATCGACGGGTTCTTCCTGTACGCCGCGCGCCTGGCGGTGAACCCGCTGGGACGTCCGCGTTCCTTCCAGGAGAGCGCCGTGGGGCTTCCGCTGGCGCCCACGCTCTCCATCGGCGTCAACGCGTTCATGCAGACGCGGCAGGTGGGCTTCACCACCCTCACGGGATCGACGACGCCGGTGCCGAACCGCGTGACCGCGCGAAGCATCGCCGGCGACGTGTTCTTCGCGGGCTGGGGCGCTTCGCTCTACGGCGAGGTGATGTTCCGCGACACGCAGGAGACCGACACGTCCGCCGCGCCGAGCACGCAGTCCCTCGGGTGGCTCGTGCAGGCCGGCTACGTGCTGCCAATTCCGGGATGGCGCGACCATCTCGAGGTCATCGCGCGGGTGCAGAGCTTCGATCCGTCGAACTGCCTCACGGCGAGCTTCGGGCCTGACTGCGGTCAGCGCCCGGCGTCGTCGCAGTCGCCGGAGGTCTACCGCGACTTCATGTTCTCGCGGGCCTACACCATCGGCCTCAACTGGTACCAGCTCGGTCACGGGCTGAAGCTCCAGGCGCAGTACACGTTCAACACCGAGCTCCGTGACGTGACCAGCGACCCGCGCCCCGGCAGCGGCGTCGTCGAGAACGACCGATTCACCCTCGCCCTGACAGGATCGATCTGACCATGCGCACCTCCATTGCACTCGTCTCGCTCGTTCCCCTCCTCGCGGCGTGCCAGAGCTCGTTGGGCACCGCCGATGCGGGCAGCACGACGCCCACGGACGTCGTCACGGTCACCGACACCCCCGTCGTCACCGACGGCGGCGCGCCGGCGGACACGGGTCCCGCGGCGGACTCGGGCCTCGTCGAGATGCGGTCGTACACGCCCATGGGCTGCGCGCACACGGTCACGGCGACCACCGGCAGCCACGACAACTACGTCGGCGACCGTACGACCTTCGGCGCCATGCCGACGCCTGCCAACGTGCACGTGTCGTGGCCCGCGGACCCCTCCACCGTGGCGGCGTTCGTGTGGCAGACCGACGCGGCGACGTACGCGAGCGTCGTACAGTACGGCACCGACATGGCCGCGCTCTCGCAGACCGCCGTCGGCAGCGTGAGCACCGGCGGCAGCGGCGCGAACGGCGTCACGATCCACGAGACGCACGTGTGCGGCCTCACCCCCGACACGACGTATTACTACCGCGTCGGCGGCGAGGGGCACTGGAGCGCGGTGCAGCACTTCAAGACCGCGCCCGCGGCAGGACGCACGGACTACAACGTGAACTTCGTCGTGGCCGGCGACTCGCGCGACAACTTCACGGTGTGGCAGCAGGTGCAGCAGCGGATCATGAGCGGCACGCAGCCGCCCGATTTCCAGCTGTTCTCCGGCGACGCGGTGCTGCTCGGAACGCAGCAGGGCGCCTGGCAGTCGTGGTTCACCAACGCGCAGCCGTCGCTCGCCGCGGCGCCCTTCGTGATGGTGCACGGCAACCACGACGCGCTCGCCATCAACTACCTGATGCAGTTCGCGCAGCCGCAGAACGCGTCGGCGTCGCAGAGCGAGCTGTACTTCTCCTTCGACTACGGACCCGTGCACTTCCTCGTGCTCAACGACACGCCGCCCAACGCCGACTACGCCGGCGAGGTGGCGGGCACCGAGCTCAACTGGATCCGCACGGACCTAATGCACGCGCAGGCCAACCGCGCGCACGTGCCGTTCATCATCGCGGTGCACCACAAGCCGGCCTTCGCGTCGTCGCAGCACTCCGCGGACACCGACACGGTGGCCGTGCGCAACGCCTGGCCGCCGGTGTTCGACCAGTACGGCGTCGACGTGGTCTTCAGCGGCCACGAGCACGACTTCGAGGTCAGCAACGAGGTCGACGGCACCGGCGCGTCGGTCAGCGGCCGCCGCGGTACGCGCTACTACGTCGCCGCGGGCGCCGGCGCGCAGCTCTACACGCTCAACGGCGGCGCGGCGCGGCCGTGGTCGGCGTACTACGAGAGCGTCGTGAACTTCCTCCGCGTGCACGCCACGATGACGTCCCTCGAGATCACGCCGTACCGCATGGACGGAACGGTGATCAACCAGGGCCACCTCACGTTCACGCCGCGGTCGTGATCCCCCGTCGATCGGGGGTGCGTTTGAATTCGCGCCCCCGTCGACTACAGTCCGCGCCCTCCGATGGCTGAGACCTCCGTGCAGACCGAGCTGTTCCGCGCCGCCGCCGACGAGCTGGCGAAGGCCGCCGACCACGACCGCGTCGATCGCGTCGCCGAGGTGGTGACCGACGCGCTCGTGGACCAGGCGCAGCATCGCGCTCCCGCCGTGTCGCAGTCGTACGTCGACGGGCGCATGGCTGCGTTGAAGCTCGGTCTCGACGCGGGCGCCTCGGCGAGCGGCAAGCCCCTCGAGATCGTTCGTGGCGGCGCGCGCAACGCGTCCGAGCGGGCGCTGCTCGCGTCGTTGGTGGCGTGGCACGTCGAGACGCTCCTGCAACGGCGCGACGGCGTGCAGGCCGTGCGGGCGCTCGCCGGCTCCCTCGACTGGCTCGAGTTCGTGGGGCACGTGGCGCCGTACACCGCCGCCCGCGCCACCCTCGACGCCGATGTGCTGGCTCGCCTCGACGCGGTGCTCGACGCGGCGCCCACCGAGGCCGCGACGCCCGCCGCCGAGGCCGCCGTGCGCGCGCTGCGCGGAAGGGCCCCGGTCGAGGTTCTCGCCATGCCCTCGACCGCTCGCACCGTCGTCGACGCCGTGTCCGTCGCGGGCGAGCTCGAGGGCGTAGAGCGGGGCGTGCTGCGTCGGATCCTCGGCACGCCCATCGCGGCGGTGACCGGGCCCGTGCGCGCGGTGCTGCGCGTGGTGTTCTCGCTGCGCTCGCCGGTGACGGTCTCGCTCGACGCGGGAACGCTGCGCGTGCACGGGCACACCGAGCTCCTCGGCCGCACGCTGCGCACCTGGGACGAGCGCTTTCCGCTCACCGGCGTCGCGATGCTCCGGCGTGAGACGCGCTTTCCTTCGCTCCCCGTGGCGGCGTCGGTGTTCGCGCTCGGCGTGGGCTCGATCCTCGGGGCGCGCGAGGCCATCGAGGGTGCGCGGGCGCAGTACTTTCCGCTGGTGGCGCTGGGCCTCGGGCTCCTCGCCGGCGGGGTCTTCTTCGACGCGCTGATGCGCGCCGTGTTCCCTGGGGTGCAGGGTCGCACGCGGCTCACGGTGCGCTCCCGCGACGGGCGCGGGGTGGTGCTCACCGCGCTCCCCGCGGCAGAGCTCGACGCGCTGCTCGACGCCATCGACGCGAGCTCCAGCGGGGGTGCGCGCGCGGGCGTCTCGCCGATCTCGTCGGCCACGGTGCGCGACGACGTTCCAGCACCGTCGCGGCACGGCGGCTGAGCTTCGGAGGCCGGCCGTGCGTCGCGCGCGGGCTACGGCGGAGCGCTTCCCGGGCGTCGTCGCGCTGGCGCTGACGGTTGCGTGGAGCGCTGCGGCGTGGTTCTCGGCGGCGCCGTATCGGCTCGTTCCGACCGACGACACGCGCGCATTGGAGCAGGTGCGCGCGGCGCTCCCCGATCGCATGCCCTTCCAGCCCGTGACGCGGCTCACGCTGCGGGCGCTGGGGGCCCTCTCGAGCCTTCTCGGTGAGGGCCCCAGCGCGCTGCTCGGGGGCACCGTGGCGTGCCTCGCGGCGACGGTGCTGCTCCTCGGCGCGGTGACCTTCCGTGCGACGGCGAGCCGCGCGGCGGCGTTCGGGGCCATGGCGCTCTTCGCGACGTCGGGGTGGACGGCGACGTACCTGCACTGGTGGTCCTACGCGCCGGTGACGGCGCTTGCGGGGCTCGCGGCGTTCGCGGCGCTCGTCGAAGCGACCCGTGCGCGCGAGCGGTCGCCGACATGGGCGGCGCTCGCGGGCAGCGCCACGGCCCTCGTGGCCGGGACCAGCGTCTCCGCGTCGGTGCTCGCGGGGCTCCTCGCGGTGGGCATGCTTGCACTGGGCCTCGCGTCGTCGTCGCGCGTGCGCCGCGCCGTGCCGCGGGTGTCGGTGGCGACCTTCGTAGGCGGCGCCGGGCTCACCGCGGCGCTCCTCGCGAACCCCGCGGCGTGGATCGCGCACGTCCGCGAGAACGTCGGCTCGCCGCACCTGTCGGCGGCGATGGCGCGCTTCGGCGCGGTGCCGCGTCCCCCGGCGCTCGCGGGTCTCTGGATCCTCGGAACGCACGCTCCGGCGGTGCTCGTGGCGCTGGTGCTGGCGACGGTGGCGGCCGCGGGTGCATGGCGGCGCGCGGGCATCGGCGCGATCCCGTTCGCGCTGCGCGCAGCCCTTGCGATGGTGTGGGCGCACCTCGCGGTGATCGACGCGCTGCCCACGACGAAGCTCGCGCGCGCGCACTTCGCGACGTTCCCGCTGGTCTGCTTCGCCGTCGCGGCGGCGGCGCACGCCCTCCCGCGGTGGTTCCCGTCCATCGCCGCGCGGACCTGGCGCGTGGTGGTCGGCGTGCTCGCGACCATCGCCGTCGTCCACGGCATCGCTCGCGCGCGAGAGACGTCGCAGCGCCGCCACGCCGTGCCCGACCTCCTCGCGACGACCTACGCCGGCCGTGCCCTCGTCCTGCTCGAGGACGACCCGCACGCCCGCGCGCTGGAGACGTGGCTCGGCGCCGATCGCGAGGTGCGCGTGGTGTCGGCGGTCGGCCTCGCGTCGCTGCGCGCGCGCCCTGCGACCTTCGTGCTGTTGCTGGGACCGCGCGGCTTCGGCAGCGGACGGTCGATCCTCGGCGGCGGGACGTACCCGGACTTCGTGCCCTCGGCGGAGCTTGCCGACGCGCTGCGCACAGCCTCGCTGCGGCGGGCGCCGTACTACGCGCAGCACCCGGCGTTCCTCCTCGAGGAGGAGATCTGCCAGGGGCTGCTGTGGTCGGGGAGGGTGCCGGGCGGCGAGGCGGGCGACGCGCTGCTCGCGGTGTGGAGCGACGCCCGCTGAGGAGCGCTACTTCACGTCGCCGCGGGCGAAGATCGAGCTCACGTACTCGAGCACGTTCTGCGCGGAGATCTCGTCGTAGCCGAAGTCGCGCACGAGGCGCGTCTTCACCGCGTCGATCTTCTCCTGCGTCTCGCGGTCGACGACGTTGCTCACGACGCTGGTGAACTTGATGGTGTCCTTCTTGTCCTCGAAGAGCTTGAGCTCGAGGGCGCGGCGGAGCCGGTCGTTGGTGCTCCACTGGAACTTCTTGCCCTCGAGCGCGAGGGCGCCGATGAAGTTCATGATCTCGCGGCGGAAGTCGTCCTTGCGCGAATCGGCGACGTCGATCTTCTCCTCGATGGACCGCATGAGCCGCTCGTCGGGCTCCTCGTCGCGGCCGGTGAAGCGGTTCTTCACCTTCTCCTTGAGCGTGTACGCGCGCACGTTGTCGACGTAGTTCGCGGCGAGCTTGGTGATCTCGCTCTCGTCGGCGCTGATGGCGCGCTGCACCTCGTTCTTGATGATGTCCTCGTACTCGCGGCGCACCACCGCGATGAGGTCCGTGTACTTCTTGCGCTGATCATCGCTGGTGATGAGCGAGTGCGCCTTGAGCCCGCGCTCGATCTCGTTCATCACCATGAACGGGTTGAGCGACGGCTCCTCGTAGCGCACCAGCGCGTTGCTGAGCATGTCCTGCACGAAGCGCGGCGAGATGCCGTCCATGCCCTCGCGGCGGGTGTCCTTGCGCAGCTCCTTGACGTTGTCCTGCGTGTACCCGGGGATCATCCGGCCGTCGTAGAGCTTCAGCTTCTGGATCGCCGAGAGGTTGTGCTTCTTCGGGTCCTCGAGGCGCGTGAGCACGGCCCACATGGCGCCGATCTCGAGGGTGTGCGGCGCGACGTGCTTCCCCTTGAGCTTCCCCTGGCCGAAGCTCTTCGCGTAGATCCGCGTCTCCTCGGAGAGCCGCGTGATGTACGGGATGTCGATCTTGATGGTGCGGTCGCGGAGCGCCTCCATGAACTCGTTGGCGAGGAGCTTCTTGTACTCGGCCTCGTTGGTGTGGCCGATGATCACCTCGTCGATGTCCGTCTGCGCGAACTTCTTGGGCTTGATGCGGTGCTCCTGCGACGCGCCGAGCAGGTCGTAGAGGAACGCCACGTCGAGCTTGAGCACCTCGACGAACTCGACGATGCCGCGGTTCGCGATGTTGAACTCGCCGTCGAAGTTGAACGCGCGCGGGTCGCTGTCCGAGCCGTACTCCGCGATCTTGCGATAGTTCACGTCGCCGGTGAGCTCGGTGCTGTCCTGGTTCTTCTCGTCCTTGGGCTGGAACGTGCCGATGCCGACGCGGTCCTTCTCCGAGAGCAGCAGGCGCCGCACGCGGATGTGGTTGTCGACCACCTTCGCCCAGTCGCCGTGGTAGCGCTCGAGCAGGCTCTTGAAGATGAACCGGCACGCGGGGTTCAGGTCGCCCTCGGCCACGACCTTGTGCCGCGCGTTGCCGAGGCCGAGCTTCTTCACCGCCTGCTCGCGCCACGCCGGCGGGATGAGCCGGAGCGGCTCCTCGTGCATCGGCGACGCGAAGGTCGGGGCGCCGTCCGACGACACCATGCCGGTGCCCTCGAGGTTGCACCACTCGTACGTGTAGAGCGCGCCCTCGGGCGTGCGCGAGTAGTCCTCGATGCCCTTCTTCAGCAGCCGCGCGATGGTGCTCTTGGAGCTGCCCACGGGGCCGTGCAGGAGGATCACGCGGCGCTCCGGGCCGTAGCCCTCGGCGGCGGCGCGGAGCACGTGCACGAGGCGCATGAGCGGGATGTCGAGGCCGTAGACCGCGTCGCGTCCGCCGCCCGCGTCGTCGCGGAAGAAGTTGTAGCGGGTGAGGCGCTTCTTGTTGTCGAGGTACTCCTCCTGCCCCGCCGCGATGATCATGTCGTACACGCGCTGGAACG
>CAIMWA010000156.1 GCA_903845045.1 uncultured delta proteobacterium
CCGACGGTGCCGAGGCGCGTCTCGCCGACGCGGTTGAACGACGTCGGTCCGGTGCCCTCGCTCTGCCCGTAGACCTCGCGCACGGGCAGGTCGAGGGACGTGAAGAACGCGAGCACGTCGCGGTCCACCGGGGCGGCGCCGCTGACACAGACACGGGCGCGGGCGAGGCCCACGGCGGCCTTGAACTTCGCGTACACGAGGCGGTTCGCCACGGCGTGCTGCGCCGCGAGCCAGGCGGGCACGGCGTCGCCGCGGTCGAGGAGCGTGTGCACGTCCGTCGCGACGGCGCGGGCCCAGCGCGCGACCACGGCCTTGGCGCCGGTGGCCTCGCGCATGCGCCCGCTCACCACCGTGTGGAACTTCTCCCAGATGCGCGGCACCCCGAAGAACACGTCGGGCTGCGCCTCGCGGAGGTTCTCGGGCACCTTCTCCATGGCCTCGGCGAAGTAGAGGACGAGCCCCCGCGTCGCCGCGCCGTGGATGGAGAACATCTGCTCGGCGATGTGCGAGAGCGGCAGGTACGAGAGCATCACGTCGCCGGGCCGCGCCTTCACGAGGTCGGCGGCGATGCCCGCGGTCCACGCGAGGTTCTCGTGCGAGAGCATCACGCCCTTGGGCGGACCGGTGGTCCCCGAGGTGTAGATGAGCGTCGCGAGGCCCGCGGGCTCGAGGCTCTCCACGCGCCGATCGATCTCGGCGTCGTCGACGGCGTCGGCGGTGGCGAGAAACTCCTCCCAGGTCGACACGAGCGGGTCGTCGATGGGCGCAGCGCCGCGCATCAGCACGACGCGTCGGAGCGCCGGGAGCTGGTCCCGCATGCGGGCGATCTTCTCCCACTGCTGCGCGTTCTCGACGACGACGACGAGGCACTCCGCGTGCGCGACGATGTACTGCACCTCCTCGGCGGAGCAGGTGGTGTAGATGCCCACCGGAGCGCCGCCGGCGAGCTGCGTCGCGAAGGACGTCGTCGTCCACTCCGGGCGGTTCCACCCGAGGATGCCGACGGTGCTCCCGGGGCCGACGCCGAGGGCCGCGAGCGCCCGCGCGAGACGACGCGCTTCGGACACGTAGGACGACCAGGTCGTGGCGCGCCACCGGCCGTCGGTCTTGACGAAATACGCGGGCGCCGAGGGGCGGGCGCGTCCCTGCTGGAGAAAGCGTGCGGCGATGGAGTCGTAGGCCATGGCGAGGTTCCCCGCCGCGCGCCGTGCGCGGCCGCCGCGACGGTCACGGAGGCCGGGCCGGGCTGTCAAGCGCGGCGATTTGGACCGAACGGTCGCCGCGCCGAGGGCGTAGGCTCCTGCGGCGCCGGCGCCGCATCGGGCGGTGCGCGGGCCGACGAGAGGGCGATGCCATGGGTCTCTTCAGTGCGTTCGGAGTAGGCGGCGGATCTCTGTCGCTGGAGCTGCAGTTCCAGCAGGTCCAGGCAGGGGGCGCGGTGCAGGGAAACGTCGTGTTCACCGGCGGCAAGCGGGCGCAGCAGATCACCACGGTGACGCTGTCGCTCTCATGCACCCTGCAGCAGCCCGGTCCCAACGGTCCGCAGTCGCAGTCGCAGCCGGTGTTCGGTCCGCTGCAGGTGGCGGGAGCCTTCGCCGCGCAGCCGGGGCAGCGGTACGCGATGCCGTTCCAGGTGGCGCTTCCGCAGGGACTCTACGGGTCGGCGCCGGGTCTCGTGAGCTACCGCCTCTCGGCCAGCGCCGACATCGACGGCGAGATCGACCCTGGTGCCGGCATCGACCTCTTCGTGCAGGGCGAGGCCTTCCAGCCGGCGATGCCCGCGATGATGCCCATGGGCGGGCCGACGTACCCGCAGAAGGCGGACCCGTACGGGAAGGGTGCAGACCCCTACGCGCAGAAGCTGGACCCGTACGGCAAGGGGGCCGCAGACCCCTACGCAAAGGGCTCTTCGGACCCCTACGCGCAGAAGCTCGACCCGTACGGCAAGGGTGCCGCGGACCCCTACGGCAAGGGCGCTGCGGACCCGTACGGCAAGGCGAGCTTCGGCGGCGGCTTTCAGCCCGGCGACCGTTGCGTCGCGCCGTGGTCGAACGGGGCGTTCTACCCGGCGACGGTGCTCCAGGCCAACGGGGGCTCGCTGTACGTGCAGTGGGACGACGGCTCGGCGCCCATGTGGGTCGACGCGAGCCAGGTGCAGCCGGCGTAGAAGACCGCTGGTCTCGCTGCTTTCCGGGCCCTAGAGACCCCCGGCGTGCGTCCTGTTCGCGCGCGGAGGTCGTTCCGGGTGTCCTCGAATCCCCATCTTCCCGTGCTCGACGAGGCGCCCTCGGCTTCGCCCCAGCGGCTCGACCTCAAGGTCGGCTTCGCCTGCAACAACCGCTGCGTGTTCTGCGTGCAGGGCGACAAGCGGGACCAGATCCCGCCGCGCAGCACCGCCGAGTGCCGCGCCCTGCTCGAGGAGCACCGCGCGACGTCGAGCGGCGTCGTCTTCACCGGCGGCGAGGCGAGCATCCGCAACGACATCGTCGACCTCGTGGCGCACGCCCACGGGCTCGGGTACGAGGTCATCCAGCTCCAGACCAACGGCCGGCGCATGGCCTACGTGCCCTTCGTCGAGGCCCTCGTGGCCGCTGGGCTCACCGAGGTCTCGCCGGCGCTGCACGGGTCCACGGCGGCGATGCACGACGCGCTCACCCGCGCGCCGGGCGCCTGGGCGCAGTGCGTCCGAGGGATCCAGAACGCGCGGCGCCACGGCATCCCGGTCATCACGAACACCGTCGTCGTGCAGCGCAACGTCACCGACCTGCCGGCGCTCGCCGAGCTCTTCGTCCGCCTCGACGTGCAGCAGGTGCAGTTCGCGTACGTGCACCCGTCGGGCACCGCGGGCGAGCTCTTCGACGAGGTCGTGCCGCGCTTCACCGACGCGATGCCGCACGTGCGCCGCGCCCTCGACATCGTGAGCCGCGCGGGCATCCGCGGCTACGCCGAGGCCATCCCGTTCTGCTTCATGCAGGGCTACGAGGACTTCGTCGTCGAGCGGCACATCCCGCGGACCTGCGTCGTCGACGCCCCGATGGTCATCGCCGACTACACCGCGTACCGCTGGACCGAGGGCAAGGCCAAGGGGCCGCCCTGCGCGCAGTGCTCGCACGTGCAGGTGTGCGAGGGCCCGTGGCACGAATACCCGAACAAGTATGGCTGGAGCGAGTTCGTGCCGCGCACGGACCCGCCCGCGCCGGCCTGAACGTCAGCTGCACATCTGGATGAAGTGCGCGCGGTCGCGCGTGGTGATCCAGCGCTCGAAGGTGCGGAGCACCGCGGGGTCGCCGGCGCCGAGCTTCTCGAAGAGGTAGTCCTGGATGCCCTTGTGCACCTGGCACAGGCTGCTCTCGCGCATGCGGCCCTGGAGCGTTCCCTGCGAGCGGTGGTTGTGCACGGGGCACACGCCGCAATACGGGTTGTAGGCGCAGTTCACGCAGTCGGGCTGCTGGTCGAGGTTGCTCGCGAGGGTGAGCGTGCGCACCGTCGGGTGCGTCATCAGCTCGGCGTAGGAGGTCGTTCCCACCTGCCCGATGGCGAACGTCGAGTCGCCCATCTCGTGCACCATGCGCCCCTCGTCGCAGGTGAAGATGCGCCCGTCGTAGTTGTAAGCGATCTGGCCGATGCCGGCGCCGCACGGGTTGCGGATGTCGAGGAAGTTCGGGTCCTCGCCGCCGAGGATCTTCGTCAGGAAGATCGACGCGAAGCGCTCGAGGATCTCCACGCCCTGCTGGTCGAGGGCGAGCATGTAGTCGACGGCGCTGCGGTAGAATTCGAGGTACTCGGCGCGCGGATACTCGATGCGGCCGTGGGTCTTCTCGGCGAAGCCGAAGGGGTCCACGGGGCGGAGGAAGATCGCCTTGCAGCCGAGGTCGACGTAGGTGTCGACGACCTCCTTCCAGCGCGGGAGCGTCTCGCGCGTCGTCGTGAGCAGCGCCTCGACGTGATAGACGCGCGGGTCGAGCCCCATCGCGGCGTAGGCGTCGTTGATGCGCTTGATCCACCCCGACGCGGCCTTGAAGGCCGAGAGCCCCGGGAGCTTGCGCTGCTTGTCGTGCAGGTGCTCGGGACCGTCGACGCTGGTGCAGAGCTGCACCTTCTTCTCGAGAAGCCACGCGAGCTTCTCGTCGTCCATGAGCGACAGGTTCGTCACCATGGTGAAGTCGAGCACCTTGCGGTGCACCTCGTTGCGCTTCAGCGCGTACTCGATGGCGTGCTTCACGACGCCGAAATTCGCGAGCGGCTCGCCGCCCTGGAACTCGATGGTGACCCCGGGGCTCGACGTCTGGAGGATCAGGTCGACGGTGCGCTCGGCGAGCTCCGGCGTCATGTCCGTCGCCGTCGAGGTCATGTCGGCGCGCGACGCGTGGCAGTACACGCACGTCTCGTTGCACCGGAGCGTCACCACCATGATGTGGAGGTTCGGTCCCGCGTCGAGGAAGCGCTTGCGGACCTTGAGCTTCTCCGCCGCGCGGCGGACGTCGTAGGCCTCGCGAACGAAGTTCCGCTCGGCGAGCCGGCGGTACAGCGTGCTCTCGCGGGGCACCTCGCCGCGGGAGAACGCACCGAACTCCTGCGCGTCGAGCAGCACGAAGCCGCCCTCGTAGTTGGTGAGGAGGTGCCTGCCGGCGACCTCGCGGTGCCGAAAGAACGCCGGGAACGTGGCGCTCAGGCGGCTCAGCGGAACGAGCTGGTTCATCGGATCCTCCGCGCGGCGGGCGACGCCGCGGCGCGCACATCGCGTGCGCCGACGGGCACCGTACACCGCTCGCAACGCGTGTGCGACGGCCTCGTGATCAGCCCGTGCGCAGCGCCACCAGCAGCACGAGCGCGTTGTGCACGATGTGCATCGACAGCGGCGCCGCGAGGCGTCCGCCGCGCAAAAACAGCGCGCCCGCTGCGAGTCCGCCGACCATCGCCGGCGCCCACGACGCGCCGGCGTGGACCATCGCGAACACTGCCGCCGAGAGCACCCACGCGACGCGCGTGCTCCCGGTGTCGACGCGCAGCGCGGGCAGCAGCCAGCCCCGGAAGAAGCCCTCCTCGGCCCAGGGGACGACGGTCGTCGCCGCCACGACGAGGGCCACGCGAAGGGCGCCGCGGGTGTGCGCGAACGCGGCTGCGAGCGGGGCGGGGTCGGTGCCGACGCGGGCTGCGAGGCGCGCGTAGCCGAGCCCCACGGCGAAGACGACGAGGGCGGTGCCGGCGCCTGCGACGATGCCGTGCGCGGCGCTCCAGCGCGGGGTCCCGGGGTGCACGCGCGCGCCCTGGCGAGACAGCGGCACGAGCACCGCCGCGAAGACGCCGAGGGCGAGGAGCAACGTCGTCGACGCCGGCCACCGGAGGCCCTCGGCGACCTGCACGACGAGCACCTGCGCGAGCCCCGCGGCGCCGAAGGCTCGCAGCGCAGGCCAGGTCCGTCGCGCTGCGTCGGGGTCTCCCATGGGGTCGCGGAGCCAACGCAGCCGCGCCGTCGCCGACCGCTCGAGGGACCACGCGAACAGCGCGAAGAGGCCCACGAGGCCGAGCCACGACGGCAGCGGCGTCGCAGACAGCAAGGCCGCGAGCGCCGCGGTGGGGAGCGACGTCGCCAGCACCGCGAAGACGCCGCCGACGGAGAGCCCCGTGAGGCGGTCCGGCGACGGGTCGATGCAGAGAAATAGCGCCGACGACTGCGCCCACGCGCCGACGCCGAGGAGCACGAGGAGCCCGATGACCTCGCGCGGGAACCACCACCACGCCGGCGGCGCGGCGAACCACGCGGGCATGAGCGCCGTGAGCGCGAGGCACGCCGTCAGCGCGAAGTGCAGCCGCCCCACCGCGCGGACCGTCTCGCGAGCATCGCCGCCCGCCGAGGGCAGCACGCCGAGCACCCGACGCCATCGCCTCGAGGCGGCGCCGGTGAGCGCGGTCCCTTGCACCACCACCGCCCAGCCGAGGAGCCCCGCGAGGGTCACCCAAGGGACGTCGCTGCCCGTCGACGCACGCGCACCCCGCACCACCACCGCGAAGAACAACAGGAACGCAGGTGTCGCCAGCGCGAGGTACGGTGCCTGCCGGCGGAGCATGCGCCACTCGGCGCGCACGCCCCGGAGGTCGGGCTCCCAGTGCGTCCCCGCGGCGCCCTCGAGGGGTCCGTCGAGGGCGAGGTCTCCGGGGCTGCGGATGCGCCACGCGAGCACGGCGACGCACGCGGCGGTCCACAGCGCGGCGTGAAGGAGCGCGTGTCCAGCGGAGCTCTCGCCGCCGTCGACGAGCCACCGGACCATCGCGTCGACGACGCCGAGGCCGCTCCACGGCAGCGGTCGCAGCCGGTTCGCGTGGACCGAGCGCGCGAGCCCCTGCCCGATGGGTCCGGCCGTCGAGAAGAGCCCCACGAGGCCTACGCCGGCGACGCCCGCGAGCACGCGGACGCGGTCGAGGGCGCGGCCGCCGAGGGAGCGCCCGACCATCGCGTAGAGCGCGTGGGCGACGAGCGTCGCGAGGACGTCGGCGCCGAGGGTGAGCGCCGTGGTCAGCACGAGCGCCGCCGGGCCGTGATGCCGTCGCGCGACGACGCCGTGCAGCGCCGGCGCGAACGCGAGGACCACGAAGCCCACCGCGTGAAGGCTCCCCGCGACGAGCTCGAAGCCGCTGCGCGCCGCTGCCGACACCGGCAGCGATCGAAACAGCACGGTGTCGAAGAGGGGCCTCGCACCGCGCCCGGGGATCGCTCGGGCGAACTTCATCGCGACGATCGCGGCGAGCATCACCGACAGCCACATCGTCGCGAAGCGCCGTCCTTGCTCGTCGCCGGCCACCGCGAAGACGCGATGGACGCCGAGGGCGCCGCGCCCGCCGAAGCGCCCGAGCTCCACGAGCAGCACCGCGAGCAGCAGCGGGAACACCGCGAGCGCGCCCGCACCCTGGCGTCGATGGAGGCTGTTGCGTGCCCCCTGCAGGAGCATCGCGGCGACGGCGCGACCCTGGACCAGCGCTCCGCTCATCGCTCCGACGACAGCGCCAGGAACGCGTCCTCGAGCGTCGCGGTCCCCGCGTCGGCGCAGATGTCCGAGGCGCTCCCGAAGGTGCGAAGCCGGCCGCGCACGAGCACGCCGAGGCGGTGGCAGACCCGCTGGGCCACGTCGAGAAGGTGCGTCGAGAGCACCACCGTTCCGCCCCGCGCGGCGCGCTCCTCGAGCATCGTGCGGACCTCGCGCGCGACGACGGGGTCGAGGCCGTTCGTGGGCTCGTCGAGCAGCAGCACCGGCGGGTCGTGGGCGAGGGCGAGCACCAGCGCGAGCTTCTTGCGCATGCCCATGGAGTACCCGGCGACGAGCTGGTCCAGGTCGTCGACGAAGCCGAGGCGCTCGGCGCACGCTGCAGCGTCGGCGAAGCGCTCCGGCGTCGCCTCGCCGCGCACCGACAGCACGAACGAGAGCACCTCGCGGCCGGTGAGGTTGTCGAAGAGCGCGGGCTCCTCGGGCAGGTGCCCCACGACGCGCATCACCGCGCGGGTCTCGCGGGTGCAGTCGAGGCCCGCGATGCGCGCGCTCCCCGACGTCGGATGCAGAAAGCCCATGAAGAGGTTGAGCGTGGTGCTCTTTCCGGCCCCGTTCGGTCCGAGGAGCCCGAAGATCTCGCCGCGGGGGAGGGCGAGGGTGAGGTCGTCGAGGGCGGTGCGCCCGCCGAAGCGCTTGCCGAGCGCGCACGCTTCGACCACCGGCGCGCTGGCGGAGAGGACCACGCTCGCAGTGTCGCGCGTCCTGCGGCGGCGTCCAGCGCGCGGCGTCGAAGGATCGCGGGCGGGGATGGGCAACGCTCGGTCCGACGCGGTACACCGTCACCCATGGGACGCCGCCTCGACGTCGCGCTCGCCGTGCTCAACGGGGCGGTGGGCGATCACCTCGCGCGCACCGGCAACGGCCTCGCGTTCGCCATGGCGCCGTACGTCCACGGCGAGCCCGTCGCGCTCCGCCGGGACGCTCTCGAGCGAGCGTGCCCGGTGGCGACGCCGCGCATCGTCGTGCTGGTGCACGGCCTCATGAACACCGAGGACATCTTTCGCATGCCCTCGGGCGAGGACTACGGAACGCTGCTGCGCAGCCAGCTCGGTTACACGCCTTGGTATGTTCGGTACAACTCGGGCCTCCCCATCGCGGACAACGGCGCGTCGCTGTCGTCGCTCCTCGACGCGTTGCTGAGCGAACACCCGGTGCCGGTCACGGAGCTTCTGCTGCTCGGGTACAGCATGGGCGGCCTCGTGGTGCGCGCAGCGACGCACGACGCCGCCGGGCGCGACGCCCCTTGGCTCCGCAAGGTCCGCCGCGCGGTGTACGTCGGCACGCCGCACCGGGGGGCGCCGCTGGAGCGCGCCGGACGGGTCCTCACCCGGGCGATGCGGGCGATTCCAGACCCTTACGTGCAGCTTGCGGCCGATCTCGCCGCGCTTCGCAGCGAAGGGCTTCAAGACCTCGGCGACGCGGACCTCCGGCACGAGGACCGCACCCGCCGCACGCCGCGCCTCGGGCTCCGCGACGCGCGCCACCCGGTGCCGCTGCTCCCGGCGCTGGAGCACTGCCTCGTCGCGGGCACGCTCTCGCCGGACCCGTGGCTCGCCGCGCTCTTCGGCGACGCGGTGGTGCCGTTGCGAAGCGCGTCCGGCGCGGGGCTGGAGGTGTCACGGCTGCGCGTGTTCCCGGGCCTCGGTCACGCCGCGCTGCCGCGGTCCATGGAGGTCTGGGCGCAGCTCCGCGCGTGGTGCGCGACGCCATGAACCCGAGGACCCTCGCGCAGCTTCGGGGCGCCCGGCAGCTCTTCGAGGAGGCCGTGGAGCACGGCTCTCGCGCGGTCGAACGCGTGCACCGGGCGACCGCCGACCGGACCTTCGTCGTCCTCGAGGCCATCCCCCCGGTGGAGGACGCCGCGCGGGTCGTCCACCGCGTGCACGACGTCGTTCTCGGTGGTGTGTACGGGAGCGTGCGAGGCGTGAACCGCGTCGTCGGCAGCGTGCTGACCGTCGTGCTCGCGGAGGTCGCGAAGAAGGACGAGCGCTGAGCCCGCGCTCAGACGTCGTGGATCATCGGGTCGCGCTTCTGCAGGAAGCGGTAGATCAGCGACCACACCTCCTCGGGTGCGCGGGTGATCTCGACGCCCATGCCCGGCTGCGACGTCGACTCGGCGCTCGCATCGCGGCGCCAGCGCACGACGCCCTCGAAGAGCGCGTCGAGGTTGCCCGGGAACTTCAGCTCGACCTCGCACGCCGTGCCCACCGCGAGCACCGCGTAGGTGCCCACGAAGAGCCCGCCGCGGTCGCGGATGTCGCCGACGAAGTTCGTGAAGAAGTTGGTGTCGCTGAAGGCGTCGATCTCGGCCTCGATGCGCGGCAGTCCGTTGGGTCCCACGGGCGGCTTCGCGGCGGTCTCCGGGAACACCGTGCCCATGCGGGGCTCCGGCGCGCGGGGCTTCGACGCACGCGGCGCGACGCCGGGGTTCGCGTAGGGGTTCACCAGCGGAACGGCCTTGGCCGCGGGCTGCGTGAGCGGAACGGCCTGCGCCGCCGGACGCGTGAGCGGCACCGGCTGCGCGGCCTGCGCGAAGGGGTTGGCCGTCGGCGCCGTGGGCGTCGGCGCCGGGGTGGCCTTCGTGGGGACCGCAGGGGCGGCGGGGCGGGCAGCTTGCGCGGGCACGTGCACCGGCGCGCGCGCGTCGACGCTCGTCGCCCCGAGATCCACCGGCTTCGGGGCCGACGGGTCGGCGACGCCGTGCTCCTTGATCGCCGCGAAGATCATCCCGAGGCACTGGGCGATGGCGGCCGTCGCGTCGGTGACGCCGGGGTACGACTGGTCGACGTTCTGCATCGCGCCGAGCGTCTCCTGGAGCACCGCCCGCGTGTCGTACAGCAGCGTCGCCGGGCCCGTGCCGCGCTCGATCTGGAACAGCGGCCCCATGGCTCGCGCGAGGCCTTCGACGATGCTCACCACCGCGGGAGGCACCGTCGGATCCTGTTGGAGCGTGGCGAGCGAGCTCGCGAGGCGCTGGCGCGCGGCGCCCGCGGTAGCGGCGATGGGTGTCGTGGTCATGGGGGAGCGAGCGTAACGCTCCCGCGGCGCCCGCGGCAACGCTTTCGGTGCCGCGCGGGGCCTACAGGTCGCGGGTGAAGACGTACCGGTCGCGGCCCGGTCCTGCGTAGTCGGCTACGCGCTCGACGCGGTACCCGAGGGCCTTGTGAAACTCGATGCTGCCCTGGTTTCCAGGAGTCGTGATCGCCTTCATGCGCCGCATGCCGAGGCCGTGCATGCGCTCCGTGAAGCTCTCGTACAGGCGCTTGCCCACGCCGCGGCGACGGTAGCCGGGGTCGATGCCCACGAGGTGCACGTAGCCCGTGCCGGCGCCCGTCGCGAAGCCGAGCAGAAAGCCCACCATCGCGTCGTCGGCCTCGACCACGAGGGCGTGCTCGCCGAGCTCGTGAAAGAACATCGGGTGCGCCAGCGCGCTCGTCGGACCGCCCCACCAGCGGTCGATGACCGAGACGATCTGCCCGAAATCCTCCGCCGTGATTCCCCGGGTCTCCATGGGGCGCGCGGAGTGCAACGGAACCCCCGCCGCCGTCAACACCGCGCCGCGGCATCGGGCCCGAGGACGCACCGTCGGCGAGAGCTCCGTTCGCTCCGGGCGCCCGGCCCGCTCGAGGTGCGGCGATGGCACCCGAGCGCGCGAGCGTGCTACGAGGTCCGCGCGATGCTGGCGGTGCTCGGAACGCTGTTCGGACAGGGTCTGCTCCACGGCGTCGGTCCGGACCACTGCCTCGCCATCGGCGCCCTCGCGTCGCGCGGAGGCCTTCGGCGCGCCCTTGCGGTGAGCGTGCGCTTCGGCGTCGGGCACACCGTCGTGCTGGGCGCCCTGGCGCTCGCGGCGCTGCTGGCCGGCGTGGCGATCCCGGCGCGGTGGGAGGCGGGGCTCGAGGTCGTCGGCGGCGTGTCGCTGCTCGTGCTCGGGTGCTGGACCCTCCTGAGCGGCGGTCCCGCGACCGCTCCGCATCACCACGGCGACGGCGTGATGCACAGCCACGACCTCGGGCAGCACGGCGACGGTCCTGCCCCGCGCCCGGCGACCTCGCTCGCGGCGGGCGCCGTGTTCGGCCTCTCTGGCGTGCGCGGCCTGGTGCTGTCGCTCCCGCTCGTCGCGCGGCGCAGCGCGTGGGCGTCCATGGCCGGCGTGCTGCTCTTCGGCGTCGGCGTGGTGGTGTCGATGATGGCGGTGGGGTTCCTCACGCAGCGCGTCGCCGTGGCCGCGCGCACCGTCGAGCGGGCGCTACGCCTCGGCGTGGGCCTCGCGTCCGTCGCCTGCGGGGCTTGGTGGATCGTGGATCACCTTGGGTGATCAGTTCGCGACGAAGGTCGACCCCGACATCGTCGCGCAGACGGCCTGGGCGGTCGCGAGGGTGAGCGGCGGATAGAGCCGCACGACGATCTCGTCGGTGCCGCCGTGGTTGACGATGCACGACCCGACGCGGGACGCCGCGGTGCACGCGGTCGACGCGTACGCGGCGCCGTTGCCGACGGCGGTGCACGCGCGGCTCCCGCTGCTCGGCACGCTCCACGCGCTGCCGGTGTAGTCGGTGCACGAGTGCAGCGCGGGCGCGTTGCAGCTCCCCTTCGGCGGAAGAAGCCCGTCGAGCGGGTTGCCGGAGCAGGCGGCCAGGGCGGCGCACGCACATGCGGCGATGAAGGTCCTTCGCATGGGCGCATGGTAGCAGCCGCGCGGCCGGGCGTGCGCGTATGGTGCGCGCCATGCTCCCCCTGTCCGCCGAGGTCGATGACGCCGCCGCACGGCTCGCCCGTACGCTGCCGCTGCACCCGCTGGTCGCACGCGTGCTGGCCCGCCGCGGGTACGCCGATGCGCGCACCGCGGGGTCGTTCCTGTCGCCGATGCTCGCGGAGATGTCGCGCCCGGACGCCATGGCCGACCGCGACGCCGCCGCCGACCGCCTCGCCCGGGCGGCGCGCAACGGCGAGCGCGTGGTGGTCTTCGGCGACTACGACGTCGACGGCCTCACCAGCACGGCGCTGCTGACCCGCGTGCTGCGCACCCTCGGAGCCGAGGTGATCCCGCGCGTCGCGTCACGCTTCGACGGCGGCTACGGCCTCTCCGCGACGGCGCTCGCGCGTGCCCTCGACGACGGGCCCGCCGTGCTCGTCACCTGCGACTGCGGAACGTCGGACCACGAGCGCCTCGCCGAGGCCCGGCGACGGGGCGTCGACTGCGTCGTCATCGACCACCACAAGGTCCCCGACGAGCCCCTTCCGGCGTTCGCGTTCCTGAACCCGCACCGTCCCGACTGCGGGTCGACGTTCAAGCACATGGCGAGCGTCGGGCTCGCGTTCTCCGTCGGCGCGGCGGTGCGCCAGCGCCTCGGGCACAAGCTCGACATGCGGGCGTTCCTCGACCTCGTGGCGCTCGGCACCGTCGCCGACGTGGCGCCGCTGCACGGAGACAATCGGACGCTCACCCGCCACGGCATCGCCCGCATCGACGCCGGCGACGCGAGCCCTGGCGTGCGCGCGCTCAAGGCCGCTGCCAAGCTCCGGTACGCGATGACCGCGCGGGACGTCTCGTTCTCGCTGGCGCCGATGCTCAACGCGCCGGGGCGCCTCGGGTCGCCGCAGCCGACGCTGGACCTGTTGTTGAGCGCCGACGACGCCGAGGCGGCTCCGCGGGCTGCGGCGCTCGCGGCGGCGAACACCCGGCGCAAGGAACTCTCCGCCGCGTTGGTCGAGACGGCCTTCGCGCAAGCTCGAACGCTGTACGGAGACGCACCGTCGGCCGGCGTGGTGGTCGCCGGCGAGGGGTGGCACGCGGGCATGGGCGGCATCGTTGCCGGGCGCCTCGCCGAGCGCCTCGGCACCGCGGTGTGCGTCATCGCCGTCGAGAACGGCGTGGGCGTGGGCAGCGTCCGCGCTCCCCGGGGCACGAAGCTCTACGACGCCGTTCGTGCGTGCTCCGGACTCCTGGAGACCTTCGGCGGGCACGATGCCGCCGCCGGGCTCTCGCTGCGCGCATCGCAGGTCGACGCGTTCCGCGCGGCGTTCGCCGAAGCCGTGCGCAACGCAGGCGGGGCTGCGCCGGAGCCCGTGGTGACCGACGGCGACCTGTCCGAGGGCGACCTCGATGCCACCCTCGCCGACGGCCTTCGCGCCCTCGAGCCGACCGGCGAGGGCAACCCCGAGGTGCTCGTGCGTGTGCGCGGCGCCCGCCTCGCCGAGGTGCGATCCATCCAGGACCAGCACCTTCGCCTCGGGCTCGCCGTGGGACGTCGCCGGCTGCCGGCGTTCCTGCGCGACGGCGTGGCGTTGCGGGCCCTCGGCTCGGTGCCGCCGGAGCGGGGCCTGGTCGACGTGGTGGGCGCGCTGCGCCTCGACCCGTGGAGCGGCCCGGCGGCGGTGCAGGTCGACGTGCGGACGATCACCGCGGCGGGCTGATCGATCGGGCGGCCAGCGCCTCGGCGAGCGCGCGGTGCTCCATGGCGCCCTCGCGGCAGCGCGTGCGGCGAGCCTCGTCGGCGAGCGGCTCCAGCATGGCCTCGACGCGCGACCACGCCTCGACGTAGGCGTCGGCGGCCTCGGCGGCGAAGCCGAAGCGCGCGAGCACGTCGGCGTAGACCCAGCGCGGAAAGACATCGCCGTCCTCCGGGGTCACGCCGGCGTCGAGGAGCGTGACCGCCTCCCGCGCGCGGGCCAGCGCTCCCTCGCCGCCGCGGTGAAGCAGCAAGAGCCGCGCGTGCACCGCTCGAAGGAGGCAGCGCAGCGGCACGTCGGCGCGGGCCTCGTCCTGCGAGTGCTCGAGCCACCGTAGGGACGCCTCGCCGTTGGACACCGACGGCGCGATGCCCTCGATCCAGGCCGCATACACGCGCGATCGGGCAGCGATGCGGGCGAGACCGTGGCGCGTCGCGAGGGCCAGCGCCTGCGCCTCGGTGCGGAGCGCCTCCGCAGGGTCTCCTCGCCGGGCGAGGGCCACGCCGAGGTGCTGCAGCGCGATGGTCTCGTAGAGCGCCATGCCGAGGCGCCGGGCGTCCTCGCGGGCGCGCTCGAGGCGCTGTACGGCGCGGTCGTGCTCGCCGAGCCGCGTGAGCACCCTTCCCTCGGCGATGGCGGCCTGGAACATCCGCGGCAGATCGCCGTCCCGGGCGGACCGTTCGAGCGCTTGCTGGCAGGCCTCGCGCGCCTCGTCGAGGCGGCCGAGGGCGAGCAGCGCGCCGCCGGTCACGGAGTCGGCCAGCGAGCGCGCGGCGTCGCGGTCGTCGGACGGCGTGCGGGCGTCGGCCATGGCATGCCGAGCGAGGTCGAGCGCCTCGCTGGCGACGCCTCGCTGCGTCATCAGGTGCGCGCGCCGCAGCGTCGCCGAGAGCCACAGGGCCGGCGGGACCTCGTCGGCGCCCGGTCCGCGCGCCGTCGACGAGGCACGCGCGCAGGCCACCTGGAGCACCGCGAGGCCTGCGTCGAGGCGTCCCGAGTCGTGTCCGTGTCGGGGGTCACGCCGGGACCGGGGGTTTCGGGGCCGGGGGCGGGGAC
>CAIMWA010000157.1 GCA_903845045.1 uncultured delta proteobacterium
CACGCCGGTCACCGGGAGGTTCGCTGCACCGGTGTGCGGGGTGCCTGGCGCGTCTAGCGGCGGAGCACAGACCCCGGCGGTGACGCACGCATCGTAGGCGGCGACGGTGACCTCGGTGCGGTCCATGCCGAAGGCCGGGAGCCACACCTCGTGCACCGTCGTCTCTGCGGCGAACGCCGCGCCGCCGCACACGAGGCCCACGACGAGCTCTGGGGCGCAGAGCTGCATCTGCAGGGTGTATCCGAGCGCCACCGCGGGGTCCGTGACCGGTGTGCGCCGCAGCGCCGCGAAGGCCTCGACGTCGTGACGGCACAGCGTGCGCGCCAGGTCGACGTCGGCGGGACCGGCGCCCATGACGAACGCTCCCGACGCGATGCGCACCACCGCGGGCGGAGCCGGAACGACAACGGCGATGCTGCCCGCGGGGGCGTGGTCCTGGGCGCGCGCGAGCGTCGCAGGGCACAGCACGGCGAGCAGCCATGGGATCGCGTGGCGCATGTCCCGTTCGACGGAGGTTTACACCCTGCCGGGAGCGCTCATACTGCGCGCCCCCATGGAACCCCCCACGACGGCAGCGCCGGTGACGCGCTCCGGCTACGTCGCGCTGCTCGGCCGGCCGAACGCCGGCAAGAGCACGCTCCTCAATGCGCTCGTCGGCGAGCCCATCTCCATCGTCACGCCGGCCCCGGAGACGACCCGCGACCGCGTGCTCGCGGTGATCACGCGCCCCCTCGGCCTGCCTTCGCAGCTCGTCATCGTCGACACGCCGGGCGTGCACAAGGCCCACCGCAAGCTCGGCGAGTACATGAACGCCGAGGCCCGCAGCGCGGCCGAGAGCGCCGACGTCGTGGTCGTCGTGGTCGACGCCACCGAGGGAACGAACCGCGACGACAACGTCTTCGCCGTGCTCGAGGGCATCGACAAGCCGGTGTTCCTCGCCGTGAACAAGGTCGACCGGGTACGCCCGCGGCAGGCGCTGCTTCCGGTCCTCGAGGCCTTCGCGAAGAAGCGCCCCTTCGAGGCCATCGTGCCGATTTCGGCGCTCAACGAGGACGGCGTCGATCGCCTGACGAGGCTCCTCGCCGAGGCCGTTCCGCCGGGCCCCGCGCTGTTCCCCGAGGACACCCTCACCGATCGCCCGGAGCGGTTCTTCGTCGCCGAGCGCATCCGCGAGGCCGTCATCGCCGAGACCGGCGCCGAGGTCCCGTACGTGACCGCCATCGAGATCGAGAGCTTCGACGAGCGCCCCGCGATCCCGCGCATCCGGGCGGCGATCCACGTCGAGCGTGCGGGGCAGAAGAAGATCGTCATCGGCGCCGGCGGCGCGCGCATCAAGGCCGTGGGCTCGAGGGCCCGCGAGTCCATCGAGAAGTTGCTTGGAAAGCAGGTCTTTCTGGAGCTCGTGGTGCAGGTGACGCCGGACTGGACGCGCAACGCCGAGGCGCTGCAGGGCTTCGGCTACGCGACGCCCCCGAAGGAGGAGGACCAATGATCCGTCGTGACCGCGCCGAGCTTCCCGCCGAGGTGCGCGTTGCCCGCGGCAGCCGCCCCATGGTGGCCATCGTGGGGCGCCCCAACGTGGGCAAGAGCACGCTCTTCAACCGCCTCGTCGGCAAGCACCTCGCCATCGTCGAGGACCAGCCCGGCGTGACCCGCGATCGGCACTTCGCCGACGCCGAGGTGCGCGGCCGCGCCTTCGTGCTCGTCGACACCGGCGGCTTCGAGCACGACGCCAAGGACGCCATGCTCTCGGGCGTGCGCGACCAGGTGAAGCTCGCCATCGCCGAGGCCGACCTCGTGCTCTTCGTCTGCGACGGCACCGTGCCCCTCACCGACGCCGACCACGAGGCACT
Source organism: uncultured delta proteobacterium (assembly GCA_903845045.1). GTDB lineage: Bacteria > Myxococcota_A > Polyangia > Polyangiales > SCUS01. The sequence goes on from CAIMWA010000157.1 coordinate 1,854, forward strand.
CAAGCTGCTGCGCCGCGCGGGGCGCAAGGTTCTCTACATCGCGAACAAGGCCGACAGCCTCGCGCGCGCACTCGAGGCCACGGACCTCTACCGCGCCGGCGCCGACAAGGTCATCGCCGTCAGCGCGCTGCACGGACGCGGCATGATCGAGCTCGACGCCGCCCTCGAGCGCGAGCTCCCCGCGGCGACGGCCGAGGACACCGCCCTCGACGAGAACGTCGCCCGCGTGGCCGTGGTGGGCCGCCCCAACGCGGGCAAGAGCTCGCTCATCAACAAGCTCGTGGGCAGCGAGCGCCTGCTCGTGACCGACGTGGCAGGAACGACCCGCGACGCCATCGACACCCTCGTGACGCGCGGCGACCGGCAGTACGTCTTCGTCGACACCGCGGGCATCCGCCGCAAGCGCGCGGTGTCGGCGCCGGTGGAGATGACCAGCGTGATGCAGGCCATCCGCGCCATGGAGCGCTGCGACGTCGTCGTGGTGCTCATCGACGTCACCGAGGGCCTCTCGGAGCAGGACCTGCGCCTCGTGTCGCTGGCCGACGAGCGCGGCCGCGGGATCATCGTGGGCCTCAACAAGGTCGACCAGGTGAGCACCACTGTGGAGCGCGAGGCCGTCGCCGCCGCGCACCGCAAGCTGAGCTTCGCGCCGTGGATCCCCGTGATGAAGCTGTCGGCGAAGGCCGGCCGCGGCACCACGAGCCTGCTCGCGATGGTCGACCGCGCGTGGGACTCGCACGGCAAGCGCATCGGCACCGGCGAGGTGAACCGCTTCTTCGAGGAGGTCATCGACCGGCACCCGCCGCCGGTGCACGCCGGGCGGTCGCCGCGGATCTACTACGTGAGCCAGGTGTCGACGCACCCGCCGCGCTTCGCGGCCGTGGTGAACTACCCCGAGGCCATCGCCGAGAGCTACGCGCGCTACGTCACGAACCAGCTCCGCGAGCGCTTCGGCTTCGAGGCCGTGCCCGTGCGCGTGAGCTTCCGCCCCAAGCGCAAGCGCGAGGACATGGCGGGCTGAGCTCGCCCCCGCGCCTTCCGCCCCCGCGCGAAGCGTGCGACACCCCGACCCCACGGTCGCCATGCCCACGCCCACCGACGCTCCGCACGCACCGCCCGCGCCCGCACCGGGGCGCATCGACCGCTGGCTCCTCGGCGTCACCCGCTTCGCCTTCGCGAACCCGTGGCGCGTGCTCGGCTCGGCGCTGCTCCTGCTCGCGCTGTGCTGGGGCTACGCGAGCCGCCTCGAGGTGCGCGGCGACTTCCTGGAGCTCATCCCCACGGAGAGCGAGAGCGCGCGGCTCTTTCGCGCGACGCTGCACCGCATGGGCGGCGCGGGAGCCACCCTCTCGCTCGTCGTGCGCTCGCCCGACGCCGCCGCGAACCAGCGCCTCGTCGACGCCCTCGTGCCCCGGCTCCGCGCGCTGCCGTCGTCGATGGTGCAACGCGTCGAGTTCGGTCCCGGCGAGGCGCGGCAGTTCTTCATGGACCGTCGCTGGCTCTACGCCGACGTCGCCGACCTCGAGGAGGTCGAGTGCGAGCTCGCCCGCGCACGCCGCCGCCACGTTCCGGGCTTCGTCGACCTCGACGACGAGCCCTGCGCGCGCCGCCCGGTGGATCCTCCCGCCCCCGGCGCGACGCCCGATCCGCCGGAGCCGCCGGTGCACAGCGACCTTCCCTTCGAGACCTTTCGGCGCCGCCTGCGCGGGCGCATGCGCGACGCCGACCAGTTCCCCACGGGGTACTTCCGCACGCCCGACGGGCACCTCTTCGACATCGTGATGCGCACGCCGGGCACGGGCACCGGCGACGCCGCCGGCGACGTGCTCGTGCGCCGCGTCGAGGCCCTCGTCGCCGAGGTGAACCCGCGGTCGTTCCACCCGCAGGCCGAGGTGGGCCTCGCGGGCGACATCCCCTCGGCCATCGCCGAGCGCGACGCCATCGTGAAGGACGTCGCCCTCTCGTCGGGCACCGCCCTCGCGCTGATCCTGCTCGCCATCGTCTTCTACTTCCGGTCCATCGCGTCGCTCGTGCACATCGGCATCGCGATGTTCACCGGCGTGGGCGTCGCGTTCGCCTTCGCCATGGGCGCCTTCGGCTACCTCAACGCGTCGACGGCGTTCCTGGGCTCCATCATCGCGGGCAACGGGATCAACTACACGATCATCTACGTCGCCCGGTTCCGCGAGCGGCGGCTCCGCGGCGACGCCGTGCTCGACGCCCTCTGCGACGCGGCGCTCACGTCGCGCGTCGGCACGCAGCTCGGCGCCCTCGCCAGCGCCGGGGCGTACGGCTCGCTCACCTTCACGTCGTTCCGAGGATTCAGCCAGTTCGGGTACATCGGCGGCATCGGCATGGTCGCGTGCTGGGTCGCCACCATGACCCTCGTGCCCGCGTCGGTGACGGTCTTCGAGCGCCTGCGCGCGCGCCGCGCCAAGGCCGTCGAGGGCGACGCCGCGCCCGCGCCGACGACGCTGCGCTCCCCGGTCACGGGCTTCGTCGGCAGGCTCACCGAGCGCTGGCCCGCCGCGGTGCTCGCCGTGGGCCTCGTGCTCACCGTCGTCGCCGCGGTGAAGCTCCCGACGTACCTGCACGACCCGTGGGAGTACAACTTCAGCAACCTCGGCTCGAAGCACAGCCGCCACTCCGGCGCCGACGCGTGGAACTCCGAGCAGGACAAGATCCTCACGGCCCGCGGGTCGTCCCCGGACATGCTCCTCGCCGACTCCATGGACGAGGTCATTCCGCTCGTCGCCGCGCTGCGCGAGCGCGACCGCGACCTGCACCTCATCGACCGCATCGAGACCGTCTACGACCGCCTCGGCGGCACCCCCGACGTCGTCGCGCGCAAGCTCGAATTGCTCGGGCTCATCCGCGGCCACATCGACGCGGTGATGCCGTACCTCGGCGCCGCCGACACCGCGACGGCGCACGAGTGGCGCCCGCCGGAGTCGCTGCGCGCGGTGCGCCCGGAGGAGCTCCCGTCGCTCGTGCGCGCCCAGTTCACCGAGGTCGACGGGCGCTTCGGCACGCCGTTCTTCGTCTACTACGTGCCGCGCTTCTCGCCGAACGACGGACGCCAGCTCATGGTCGTCGCGCGCCTCACCATGAACCTCCGGCTGGCCGACGGACGCGTCGTGCCCACGGTGAGCCGCGCCACGGTCTTCGCCGAGATGGTCGCCTCCATGGGACGCGACGGACCCCGCGCGACGCTCCTCGCGTTCCTCGCCGTGGTGCTCGTGGTGGTGCTCGCGCTGCGCCGCCCGCGGCCCGCCCTCGCCATCCTCGGATCGCTGCTCTCGGGCGTGCTGCTCACCGTCGGCGGCGCGGCGTGGCTCAAGGTGCGGCTGAACTTCCTGAACTTCGTCGCGCTGCCGCTGACCTTCGGCATCGGCGTCGAGTACGCCATCAACCTCTACGATCGCATCCGCCACTACGACGGCGACACCTCGGCGGCGCTTCGCTCCGTCGGCGGCGCGGTGTTCCTGTGCAGCCTCACCACCATCATCGGGTACGGGGCGCTGCTCACCGCCGACAGCATGGCCCTCGGCTCCTTCGGCTACTACGCCATGGCGGGCGAGCTCGCGTGCATCACCACCGCGCTGCTGCTGCTCCCCGCGGCGCTGCGGGCGGGTCACCGCAAGCCCTGACCCGCGCGCGCCCGGTGTAGGCTGCGCGGCGTGAGAAACCGTCGCGCTCCGCTCGTCGCGCTCGTGCTCCAGACCTTCGGCTCCGCGGCCCTCGCGCAGGGCTTCGGCGGCGAGGTCGTCGCTCCCGGCGTCACCGTCGCGTCGGCGTCGGGCGCCGAGGCCGCGCGCGTGAACCCCGCCGGCGTGCCCCTCGGACGAAGCTGGAGCGCCCGCATCACCAGCATGGGCGAGACCGCCCGCGGCGGCACGGACCTCGACGCCACGGCGGCCTCCTTCGCGGCGCCGCTGCCCTTCGGCTTCGGCGTGTCCCTCGGCGCGACGTGGGTGCGCCCGGCCGCGGTAGCCGTCGGCACCGGCGCGAGCCTCGGGCAGTGGGGCTCCGTCGACGCGGGCCTCGGATGGAGCCTCGGACGCTCGCTCACCATGGGCCTGCGCATGCGCGTCTTCGCCGCCGGGGGCAGCGGTCCCGGGTCCGCCGCGGAGGTCGCCGATGGTCACGTGGGCCTCGACTTCGGAGCGCTCTGGCGCTTCTCGCAGTACGGCGCCTTCGGCGTCGTCGCGCGCGGCATGACGGGCCCGCAGAGCGCCGTGCTCGGCCTCGATCGACAGGTGCTCGCCGGCGTCGCCGTGCGCCCCACGGGCACCGATGCGTGGACCCTCGGCATCGACGGCGCGTGGTTCGAACAAGCGGGCTGGCAGGCGCGCGCAGGCACCCGCATCGCGCTGCCGCACGTAGGCTTCCTCCGCGCCGAAGGGGTGTGGGACGCGGGCCTCGGAACGATCCGCGCGGGCGCGGGACTCGAGTTCGTGTGGGGCCGCGCCGAGGCCGGCGCCGGCGGCTTCTACCGCAGCGACGGCGCCGCGGGGTGGTGGGCCACGGCGGGCATCGACGGCGTGCGCAACGCGACCTCGCTGCCGACGCCCGCGGTGGTGGTGCGCTTCGACCTCGACGACGGCCTCGGTCCCCGCGGCCTCGCGCACATGCTGCTGCGCCTCGAGCGGCTCTCGCGGGACCCGTCGGTGCGCGGGGTCTTCTTCGCGCCGCGCGCCGAGGTCGGCGGCCTCGCCCACGCCGAGGAGCTGCGCGAGGCCTTCGCGATGTTGCGCCGCCGCGGCAAGCGCGTGGCCTGCCACCTCACCGATGCCACCGCGAGCACGTGGTACGCGTGCGCCGGCGTCGACCGCATCACCGTCGACCCCGCCGGCGGCGTTCGCCTCCAGGGCCTCCGCGCCATGCGCTACTTCCTCGGTCCGGCGCTCTGGAACATCGGCGTTCGCACCGATTTCGTGCGCATCGGCGACTTCAAGAGCGCGCCCGAGGGCTTCACCCGCGCGGCCAGCACCGAGCCCGCGCGCGCCCAGGAGGAGCAGCTCCTCGACGACACGCTGGACCACTACTCCGCGGGCGTCGCGGAGTCTCGCGAGGTCACCGTCGAGAGCGCACGCGCGCTGCTGACCGGCGGCCCATACACCGCCCGCGAGGCGCGCACGCGAGGCCTCGTCGAGGCCATCACCTCCCGCGAGCCCGCGGAGCGAGCCTTCGCCGCGACGCTCGGCGCCACCCGCGTCGAGATCGCCGACTACCCCGCCGCCCAGTCCCGCCGATGGGGCGCCGGACCCAGCGTCGCGGTGATCCACGTCGACGGCGACATCATGGACGGCGAGAGCCAGTCGGTGCCCGTCATCGGCATCCACACCGCGGGCGAGCGCACCATCATCGAGGCCCTCGAGGCCGCGGCCGCGTCGTCGACGGTGCGCGCCATCGTGCTGCGCGTCGACTCGCCCGGCGGCAGCGCCCTCGCCAGCGACCTCATCTGGCGCGCGGTCGTGGCCGCCAACCGCCGCAAGCCCGTCATCGCGTCCTTCGGACGCATCGCGGCGTCCGGCGGGTACTACATCGGCGCCGGCGCCCGCGAGATCATCGCGGACCCGTCGTCGGTGACCGGCTCCATCGGCATCTTCTACGGCAAGGCCGACGTCGCGGGGCTCCTCGAGCGGCTGCACGTCGGCGTCGAGCTCTCGCGCCGCGGCGACCGCGCCGACATGGAGAGCCTCTTCCGCCCGTACACCCCCGAGGAGCGGCGCTTCCTCGCGCAGAAGGTCGGCGAGTTCTACGGGCTCTTCCTGCAGCGCGTATCGTACGGTCGGCACCGCACGCCGGCGGAGATCGACGCCCTCGGCGAGGGTCGCGTGTACCTCGGCGCCCGCGCCCATGCCCTCGGCCTCGTCGACCGCGAGGGCGGTCTGCTCACGGCGCTGCGCCGCGCCCGCGCGCTCGCGGGGCTCCCCGAGGACTGCGACGTCATCGAGCTGCCCAACGAGGGCGGCGGGCTGCTCCGCACGCTCGCGCAGATGCTCCTCTCGGAGGCCCCGGGAACGACCGGCGTGGAGGCCCTCGCGCGGGTGTTCCTGGGCGGCAGCGAGTCCCTCGGCGCGCTGCGTTGGCTGCTGTCGGTGAGCTCCCGCGCGGGCACGCCGATGGCGATGGTCGAGTGGCCCGCCGAGGCGCCGACGGCCGACCCCTGAGGCGCTGCGCCCGACCTTGACCGCGCACCGTCGGCGCGTAGCGTCGCTCGATGGCGGATGCATGCATGACTCTCGTGCGGGCGTGGCGTCGCG
>CAIMWA010000158.1 GCA_903845045.1 uncultured delta proteobacterium
GCGGCGGCGGACGCGGCGGCTCCGGGGTCACCGGCGGCGGAGGACAGCCCCGCGGTGGCAACGGCGGCTCCAGCGGTGGAGACGGCTCGTTGACCCCGGGCTCCGGCGGTGGCGGTGCGTGCGGCGGCGGCGGCGGTGGCGGCTATGGCAGCGGCGGCGGCGGCGTGACCGGCGGCACCGCGGCGCTCGGCGCGAACAACTGGTCCAGCGCCACCACGCTGCCTGCGGCCGCGGGTGCAGGCGGTGCGGCGGGCAACGGCAACGGCGGCAACGCCGGCCTCGTCATTCTCAGCTACGACACGCCCACCGGCACCTGCTCGCTGTAGCGACGCAGGTCGCTCCCCGCGCGGCCGCTACGACGCCGCCGCGCTCGGCAGAGACACCGTGAAGACCGTGCGCCCCGGGCGGCTCTCCACCGCGAGGGAGCCGTCGTGGCGCTCGACGATCTCCTTGCAGATCGACAGCCCGAGGCCGCTGCCTTCGCCCTGCGCCTTGGTGGTGTAGAACGGCTCGAAGATCCGTGCGCGCACGGCGTCGGGAATGCCCGCCCCGGAGTCCGTGACCTCGACGATGACGCGGCCGGCCTCGCGCGCGACGCGGAGCTCGAGGACGCCCTTGTACGACATCGCCTGGAGCGCGTTGTGCACCAGGTTGGTCCATACCTGGTTGAGCTCCTCGTGGCGCCCGCGGACGAGGCCCGGGTCCTCGAAGCGACGCACGACGTCGACGCCGCTCTTCAATAGGTTCTGGTAGAGCGTGAGCACGGTCTCGACGTTCTCGTCGAGGCGCGCCTCCACGGGCTCGCTGCCCGCGGCGCCGGGGTGCGCGTAGCTCTTCAGCGCGAAGACGATCTTGGCAGCACGGTCGGCCGCGGTGCGGATGGTGCCGCTGTTGCGTCGCAGCGAGACGAGGTCCGACGTCGCGCGCAGCAGGGCCTCGGCGCGCGGTGAACGCAGCAGCGCGACGTGCGCGTCGAGGTCGTCGCCGACGCCCATGGACACCAATATCCGCGCCACCGAGCGGGCGTCGGGGATCTCCCGCGCCTCGAGGGCCGACTGGAGCACGCCGCGCCGCGCGCGCTCCTCGCGGGACGTGAGCGAGGGACGCGTCGAGGCGCACTCGCGGAGCAGCGCGGTGAGCCCCGCGAGATCGTCGGGGCTCAGCGACGCGAGGGTCCCGGGGAGCTCGACGAGGGTCTGGTCGAGGGCCGTCGTGATGTTGTCCACGGACGCGCCGATGGCGCCCAGAGGGGTGTTGAGCTCGTGGGCCACGCCGGCGACGAGCTGCCCGAGGGCCGCGAGCTTCTCGCGTTGGACGAGGGCTTGATGCGACGCCACGACCTCGGCGTGCTTCTCGCGCACGCGCGCCTCGGCGAGCCGCCGCCCCTCGACGAAGTACGCCGCGAAGATGAACACAACCAGCGACGAGACCGAGAGGTTCATGATGTAGAACATCGACCGCACCGCCGCCGAAACAGCGTGGCCGTGGGCGGAGAGTTGGTCATTGAACACCACGGTGACGACGATGTTGACGACGTAGAGACCTAACCACACCAGCGCCCGGCGCACCGGAAAGAACACCAGCGCCGTGATGGGTCCGCAGAAGGCCCAGGCCAGCACGTAGCCCGACGCGCCGATGTCGCCGATGCTCCACTGGAGCAAGGCCGTGACGTACATGATGCAGACGATCTGCGCGTACACCGCGGGCAAGTGGTCGCCGCGGCGGTGCGAGATCCAGAGCGCGCCGCCCACGATGAACACGAAGAGCGCGGGGAGCAGCGCCGTGACGCCCGGTCCGAAGACCGCCAGGTACATCAGCGTCCAGACGATACCCGCCATGGAGCACGACCCCGCCACGACGAAGATCGTCGCCTTCTCGAGGCGCGTCTCCGGGGTGTCGTCGGGCCGCGCGGCGAAGCGCTGCAGGAGCGTGTTCAGCACGGCGTTGGCGTCCTCAGGAGCTCGCGGCCATGGCCTGCCCGATGGCTGATTGAAGTTCTTCGAGGCGCCAAGGCTTGAAGAGGATGCGGTGCACCTCGGCCTCGTCGCGGGCGCGCGCGAGGGCGTCGGGGTCGGCCTGCCCGGTGAGCATCACGCGCCCGATCTTGGGGTACCGAGCGCGCACCTCGGCGAGGAACTCGTCGCCGCGCTGACCCGGCATGAGCCAGTCGGACACCACGACGACGACGCGCACGCGGTCGGCGTGCAGCTCGTCGAGCACCTCCCAGGCCTCGGCGGCGCTCTCGGCGAGCTCGCACTCGACGGAGCCCGCATAGAGCCGTCCGAGCTGCGCGCAAAGGCTGTCGAGCACCGTCTTCTCGTCGTCGACCAGGAGGATCACGCACTGAGCCATCGGGGGCCTCGCTTCGAGGGAGAGGTTCATTTGCTGAGCAGCCGGGTGGTGCCGTCCCAGTCCGCGGGCAGGCCGTCGAGGGAGACGCGTTCGACGCGCGCGCGGTGCCAGCGGACGGCGGTGTCGTCGGGGGCGGCGCGGGCGAGGGCGTCGAGCAGGGCCCCGGCGTCGTCGAGGTCGCCCTTCTGGAAAAGCGCGAGGGCCTCGGCGAACTGGTCGGCCGACGCGAGCTTGCGGTCGCGCTCGCCGGCGTCGAGGACGTCGAGCACTTCATAGAGGTCCGTCGCGGCGTTGAGCCCCTTTACGCGCACCCGGTCGACGTAGCGGAGCGCGTAGCGCCCGGGGTCCGCGAGGGCGTCGCGGGTCTGTCCGGTGATGAGCAGCTTGCCGAGGTGGCGGGTGAGCCCCTCGACGCGGGCGGCAAGGTTCACCGCGTCGCCGACGACCCCGCACTTGAGCCGATCGGCGCCGCCGAGCACGCCCAGCAGGCACTCGCCGGTGCTCAGCCCGATGCCGATGGAGAGCGGTCGCTCGCCGCGGCCTGCGCGGACGGCGTTGAACTCTCCCAGCGCCGCGAAGGACTCCATGGCGGCGCGCACCACGGCGTCGGCGCCGGTGCCGAAGAGCGCGAGGATGGCATCGCCCGCGACGCCCTCGACGAAGCCGCCGTGCCGGTGGATGGGGCCCTCCATCCAACCGAGGTACTCGTTGATCCAAGCGAGGTTCTCGGCGGCGGTGTGCCCCTCGATGAGCGAGGTGTACGATCGGATGTCGGAATAGTAGACGGAGATGGGGCGCAGCACCGAGTCGCCGCGGCGCACCTCGGCGAGCTCCGAGCGCCCGAGGAGCGACAGGAATTCATAGGGCACGAAGCGCGTGGCGGCCTCGTGGGCCGCGGCGAGGCGCGCCTGCTGCTCGCGAACCTGGCGCTCGGTGATGAAGCTGCGAACGGCCTCGCGCACGGTGAGCGTGAGGTCGCCTTGGTCCCAGGGCTTGGTGATGTATCGATAGAGGGCGGCGTCGTTGACTGCGCGCCCGACGGCGTCGACGTCCGCCTGTCCGGTCAGCAGGATGGTGCGCGTGTCGGGCAGCATGCGGTGGACCCGCGCGAGGAGCTCGTCGCCCTTCATGCCGGGCATGATGTGATCGCTGATCACCGCCGGGACCGGTGTGCCCTGGGCGCAGAGCTCGTCGAGGATCTCGAGGGCCTCGGCGCCGTCCTGCGCGACCTCGACGTCATGGCCCGGGAGGTGTCGGATGAACTGCTCGCGCAGGCCCGCGAGCACCATGGGCTCGTCGTCGACGCAGAGAAGGGTGGGCTTTCCCGACACCAGGGCGCTCGGGGGCCGTGTCAAAGCTTCTCGTCGGCGACCGCGGGCGCGGCGGCGTCGACGAGGGCATCGCGCGCGCGGAGCAGCGGCAGCGCGATGTAGGTGTAGACCACGCACCCCACGCAGAGGTCGAAGACCGACTCCAGCGTCGTGAACACCGCGAGGGTGCCCGCGAGCCAGGGCGCCGCCGCGGGGAACGCGACGTGCGTGATCGCGGCGCCGAGCGCGAAGCACACGCCGATGCGCGACGCGAAGACCTTTGGGGCCTGGTCCATGGCGCGGTAGGGCAGGCCGACGGACTTGGCGACGAGCCGCGCGAGGCGGGTCATGGGGCTCGCGGGGGCGCTCATCGATGCGCGAAGCACGTAGTCGAGCCCCACGGGAACGATGATCCACGGCGAGTGCGTTCGGACGTACGCCGCGAGGCAGAGCGTGGTGAGGAGTCCGTTGGTGCGAACGACATTGCGGTCGATCTTCACGTTCGAGACGGGACAAACGAGGTCGAGCATCATCGCGGGGGCCCTCCAGCCCCGTAGACCGCACAGGTTAGCGGGGCCCGGCGGGTCTCCCCAAGGTCGCGGGCCGGCCACTCGCTGGTCGCAAAACGACCAACCCCGTTCGGGGGTGTCTCAGTCCTTCGGCAGGCCCTCGAGCTGCGCGAGGATCAGCCGCATGGTGTCGCGGGTGCGCGAGTCGGCGTGCGTCGGGTACGGCGCCGTCACGCGGAAGACGAGCTCCTCGCCGACCGCGTCGTCGAGCACGGTCTCGAGCCCGTCGTCGGCGGGGTCATCGAAGAACGAAGGGCGCGGACCGAGCATGATGCCGCCGCCCGAGGTCACCACGGCGCGGAGCATCATCGGGTCCGCCGACGACACCCAAGGCGCGATCTCGACGGCGCCGCCGGCGAGCAACGGCCACTCGGCCGCACGCCGCCCCGGACGCCGCCACCCGACGGTGTCGTGGGCCGGGAGGGCCGCTACGTCGCCAGGGGTTCCGCGGCGGGCGAGGTAGTCCCGCGACGCGAGCAGGCGAAGCGGCACCCGCAGCACCACGCGGGAGAACCACGTGCTGCGATCGGGCGGCACGCCTTCGTGGAGCATGAGGTCGAAGGGCTCGTGCACCGAGGTCAGCGGGTCCTCGACCTGGCGCACCTCGATGCGCTGCCGGGGGAGCGCGAGGCGCATCGCCATCAAGCCGCGCACCCGCACGCCCAGCGGTGATCCCACGGGCTCGATGACGCGGAGGAGGCCCGTCGCAGCGCTGGCCGCCGCGCGCGCGTCGTCGAGCATCGCCCGCGCTCGCTCGACCATGGGCCGCCCCTGCTCGACGAGCACGAAGCCCGCGGCGGTGAGGCGCGCTCCGGAGGCGTCGCGGTGAAAAAGCGCGGCGCCGACCTCGGCCTCGAGCCCCTCGAGCGCACGGCGCAACGACGACCGCGTCGCCCCGAGCTGCCGCGCGGCGCCGTGAATGGAGCCGCTATCGGCGATCTGCACGAGGATCTTGAGCTTCTCGATGTCCACCCGAAGCCGCCATGAGACCGCGAGTCGGGGCCTCTTGTCGAGGCATCGCCGCCGCGCCGCTCCTCCTGCCAGTGGCGAGGGAGGTCGAAGAGCTTCCCCCACGTTCACGGCCGTCCGTGATTCGACGTTCAGTCGGCTGAACGTCCAGCAATGTGCGCGTATTGCTCGGGGCGTGCGCGAGGGCATCGATGGTACCGTTCCCGTCGTGCGCATCGTGCTGCCGCTGCTGACGCTCGCCGCGTGCTCCGGAGGCCAGACCGCGCCCCTCGCCGATGCGTCGACGGACGCGCCGCTCGACGCCTCGGCTCCGCGTGGCATCCGCGTCGCCACGGGCGCCGGCACCCTCGAGGTGCGCACCGACGGAACGTTCTCGCTCCTCGGCAACGACGGCCTCACGGTGCTCGCCGGCGCGCGCGCCGAGGTGCTCGTCGACGGCACGCCGCGGCGCGTGGTCGCCACGTCGAACTGCACGCTCACCGACGCACCGAACGGGTTTCCGGCGGCCCTCGGCGCCCGCTGGAACGACAGCGTCATGCCCGACGTGCACCTCGGCATGACCTGCGAGCCGGCGCCCGACGTCGGCCTCGATGTGATCCTCGCCGGGAACCCTGCGCGCACCGGCATCGTGGTGACGCTGCGCGTGCGGGCCCACGGTCCCGTCACGGTGCTCCGCGCATCGCCGGTGGTGGCCGCGGGCGACGGAGCCGCGCTGTATTTCAACGGCACCCTCGCCGACGACCGCGTCCTCGACGACGGGTCGCTCATCGCCGGCGACGCGACGGTGCGCATCGCGCGCGGCAACGCGGCGCGGAGCCCCTTTGCCAACGTGCTCCCGGTGCCGCTGCGCGGAAACATCGTCGCCAACGGCAACCTCGGCATCGAGGACGGCGCGTCGGGGCGCGGGCTCGCGGCGGGCTTTCTCTCCATGGAGAACGGCTTCGGCGAGGTCGGCCTCGCGCCGGCTTCGGCGCCTGCCCGCGCGGACGGCGCCGAGGGCTATGCCCTGTATGCCGACACGGTGTTGCTGCCCCACGGCGTGCGCGTCGCCGACGGCGTTCCGTGGGTGACGGAGTCCTTCGTGCTCGACGCGGGCGCGGCCTCGGGCATCGAGGCCCTCGAGCGCTACGGATCGGCGCTGGGCCGCGTGCTGCATCGCGACGGGTCCACGGCGCCGCCGCATTGGCGTCATCGCCCGGAGCGCGCGCCCGGCTTCAACGCAGCGCTCGAACGGCACGTCCCTTCGGCGTGGCAGAGCTGGACCCTCGGCTTTCGCGGCGGTTACGGCCACGACATCACCAGCGCCATCGTGCGGCAGAACGTCGACGCGGCGGCGCGGGACCTCGTCCCCTACGGCTTCGACGACGTGCCCATGGACGACGGCTGGGAGCGCGCCCTCGGCGACTGGGAGCCGCGGCCGGACACCTTCGCGTCGGGCCTCGCGGGCGAGACCGCGTATGCCATGGCGCACGGCGCGGGCTCGGGCTTCTGGGTGGCGCCGTTCACCGTGGACCGCAGCAGCGCGCTCGCGGCGGCGCATCCCGCGTGGCTCGCGACGCTCGATCCCACGCTCGGCGGGCTCATCGTTTCCGGCGGTCGCGCGGTGCTCGACCTCGGGCGGCAAGACGTCGTCGACGAGGTCACCCGCGTCGCGACGGCGGTGAACGCGAGCGGCATCGCGTGGTCCAAGCAGGACTACGCGTACCAGGTCTTCGCCACGGTGCCGTCCGGCGGCATCACCGCCGTGCAGGCCTTTCGGAACGGCTGGCGCGCGGTGCGCGGGGCCACGTCGAACGACACGCTGCTCGTCGCCGTCGGGGGCTTCGGTCCGACCTTCGGCCTCGCCGACGCGATCCGCACGGGCCTCGACACCGGCGGGCGCTGGGACGAGCTCGCCACGGACCCCGACAGCCTCCTCGCGTCCACGCGGTCGTTCAAGACGACGGTGCGCACCGCGACGCGCCGCTGGTACCTCAACGAGGACGTCATCCTCCTCGACGCCGACGCCATTCCGTTTCGCTCCATGGACGACCCGCCGACCGTCGGCGACACCGAGGAGCGCACCTACGCCGTCTTTCTCGCGATGCTCGGCGGCGTCATCGAGCTCGGCGATGCCATCGTCGGCATGCGTCCCTTCGCGCTCGACACGTTCCGGCGGATCATCCCCGCATACGGGCACTCCGCGCGTCCGCTCGACGTCTTCGCGCGGGACTACAACGAGCGCTGGGTGCTCCTCGCATCCTCGTGGTCGCAGACCCCGGTGAGCGGCGGAGGGCCCGATGCGTGGCACGTCGCCGCCGTCACGAACTGGGGCACGAACCGCGACCTCGGGACGAGCCCGCCGACGGCGCTGCCCGACGCCACCCGGCGGTACCACTTCACCCGCGCCGAGCTCGGCATCGGGACCGGCGCGTTCGTCGCGTGGGAGCTGTGGTCCCGTCGCCTCGTGCCCGTGGGCGCCGACGGCATGGACCTCGACGTCGCGGCGCGCGAGAGCGCCGTGGTCATCGTTCGCGCGGCGCTGCCCGGCGTGCAGCTCCTGGGCACCGATCGGCACGTCACCGGCGGCGTGCCCGACGTCGAGGCGGCGCTGTGGGATGCGGGTTCGTCGGTCTTCACCGCGCGGCTCCGCGTCGTCGCGGCGGGGGCCGGGGGGCACGCCATGACCGAGCACGTCGGGCTGCACGCCGACCCGTCGATCGTTGGAACCCCCACGGCGACGCTCGACGGCACCACCGCCCCGGACCTCGCGGTCACCCGCGAAGGCGAGCTGGTGACGGTGACGTTCACACCGGCGCAGGGCGCGTTGGCGACGCTGCGGGTGGCCTTTTCGCGGTAGCCGCGGGAAAGCGCACGCGCCTCGTCGATTCTTCGAAGCATCGACCGCGGAGCCCGCAATGGGGTACGCGATGACTGCCTTGCCCATCGCCGGTCCTCAGCTCCTGCCGCACGCCGTCGCGCTCGACGCGGCCGCGGTGCATGCGGCGCACGGCGGCTTCATCTGGGCGTCGCTGCAGCGCCTCGGCGTCGGCGCCCGGGACCTCGACGACGTCTACCAAGAGCTCTTCGTCGTCGTGCATCGCCGCCTCGGCGACTACGACCCGGCGCTGCCGATCCGCCCGTGGCTCTTCGGCATCGGCGTGCGCGTCGTGGCTGCGTGGCGCCGCCGCGCGCACCTGCGCCGCGAGCAGCTCGTCGACGACGTACCCGAGGCCCAGGCCGCGAGCCCGTCCCCCGAGGACGACGCCGCCCGCGCGCGCACGCAGAAGGTGCTCCACGCGCTGCTCGACGAGCTCGACCCCGAGCGCCGCGCGCTCTTCGTCATGTACGAGATCGACGAGCTCTCGTGCGCGCAGATCGCCGAGATCGTCGGCGTCCCCGTGGGCACGGTACACTCGCGCCTGCACGCCGTTCGCAAGGATTTCCAGCGTGCCGCCGCCCGGTGGCAGGCCCGTCACGGAGGAGACATCCGATGAACGATCCGCCGCGCCTCCGCGACCTCCCCGACGACCCGTTCACCAGCGCGCTCCTGCGCTCGGCGGCGCCGACGCAGGCCTTCACCGCGGCCGACGCAGCGCGGCTCCAGGTGCGCGTCGCCCACGCCGGTGCCGCCAGCGGAGCGCTCTCTGCCGGTGTTGCCGCGAAGGTCCTCGCGACGGTGCTCGTCGTCGCCGCGGGTGCCGTGGGCTGGCGCGCGTCGCACTCCGCGCGAACGTCTCCCGTGCAGATCGCCGTCGTAGTGCGAACACCCGTCGCGCCGCACGTCGCGCCGTCGGTGCCGTCGATGGCCGTCGCTCCGACGACGGAGCCCGCGGAGCCCATGGTCGAAGCGACGCCCGCAGCCACGCCGAGCACGCCGCCACCCGAGCGCCGTCGCGCGCCGTCGACGTCGGTCGCCATCGCTCGGCACGCGCAACCCTCGGAGCCCGTCGCCGTCGCGGCGCCCGAGGCCTCCCTCGCCGACGAGCTGCGGGTCATCGAAGCGGCTCGTGGTGCGGTGCGGCTCGACCCCGCGCGCGCGGCGTCGACGCTGTTGGAGGCGGACCGCACGATGCCCCACGGTCAGCTTCGCGACGAGCGCGACGCGTTGCTCGTCGAGGCCCTCACGCGCTGCGGACGCTGGGACGAGGCCCGTGCCCGCGCCCGTGCCCTCGAAGCGAGAGCCCCGCAGAGCCCGCAGGGAAGCCGGGTGCGCGCCCTCCTCCGCGACGCGCCGTGACCCCGGGCCGTCGCGCCGTCTTCGCCGCGGTGCTGTCCCTGGGAACGGCCGCGCGCGCGCAGCAGCCGGTGCGCTCGGTGACCTTCTCCTGGGCCCGCGGCGACGGCGCCGACCAGTGCCCGAGCAGCCCCGAGCTCATGGCCGCGGTGCGCGCGCGCATGGGACGCGACC
>CAIMWA010000159.1 GCA_903845045.1 uncultured delta proteobacterium
ATGCTCAATGTTCCTGGAAATGGGCTTGATATGCCGTTTAACGAAGACCCTTATATTCGTCTTCAGAAATGGGGTGCAAATGTTCACACAAATACGGTTCAATTCCGACGACGCGTCCGCCGCGAGCGCCATCGACGGCAACAGGAACCACAACGCGAAGGCGTCGCGCTGCGAGAGGTGCCACGGCGCGTGGCGGAGGTACTCGGCGAAGAACGCCGCGACCATCGCGAGGGCCACGATGCCGCGCGCCCAGGGCGACGCCGAGCGCCTCGGCAGCGCCCATCCCGCGAACCCCGCGGCCAGCGTGAAGATCGCCGACTCGAGCACGCGGAATCGACCGTCTTCGAGGCCGCCGAGGTGCATGAGCAGCCAGTGCAGCGCATGGGCCATCGGGGCGTTGAGGTCTTGAAGGTCGCGGTAGTCCACTGCGCCGCGGGATATCGCCCAGGCGACGAACTGGAATTGCGCGGCGTCGCGGGCGAGCGGCGACCGGAGGAAGTGTCCGCCGACGGTGTGCGCCGTCACCGAGAGGAGCACGGCGGATGCGAGGCCTGCGGCGCCGAACGCGAGCCGCGCCGGCGCCCGAAGCCATGGGTCCCGCGGGGACATGTCAGGGGACGATGCGAAGCGCGCGCGTGGTGCTGACGCCGGTGGCGTCGTTGAAGGAGTGCTGGCGGCCGCGCGTGCCGTCCGGCGACTCGATGCCGACGGTGGCCGAGTTGCCAGAGGCGCGCATGACGTCCATGCCCGGCGTGATGGCGCAGTAGTGAAGCTCCACGGCCCCGCCGTTCTCGAAGAGCTTGGCCTGGAACGTCAGCCGCGCGGCGTTGTCGCCGAAGAACGCGAACTGCGTCCATTGCACGACGAAGCGCCGGTCCGGCGCCGCGCCGAGGGTGCGCGTCAGCACCTGCGAGCCCGCCGACGGAACGAGGTCGTCCCAGAGCGGCGCGACGAAGCCGTTGGGCGCCGCCGCCGTCGGGATGGACTGGTTGTCGTAGCTGTTCGAGGGCGTGGCGCCGGTCAGCGATGCGTAGAGCTGCAGCAGGCCGTTGGAGGACACGCTGTACTCGAGCATGCGCTGCCCGAAGAAGGTGAACGCGAAGGGCAGGTCGAGGGCCGCGCTCGTCGTGTCGTCGCCGTTGACGGCCGTGATCGGCGCGCCGCCGGTCATGTCGTCGCAGGCGGGCGCGATGACCGTCTCCTGGTACTGCCGCGCGATGGTGGCATCGAGGGTGAACGTGCCGTTCGCGGCGTTGGTGGCGCCGCCGACGGCCACGAACACCGTCTGGTCGGCGGTGCCGCTGTTGGTCCACGCGAGCGCTTCGGCGGTGCGCGCGCCGGCGCCGTTCGCGTTCGCGAGGCAGCTCGTCGCACCGCACGCCGGGAGCACGCGGATCACCGGGTCCATGGCGCCGTCGGGCGTGGCGCGCACGGCGAGCGTCTGCCCGGCGGGGACCACCGCGCGGTACCAGAGCACCGTCCCGGTCGCCGCGGGGAGGCACGCGCCGGTGGCGTTGTCGCCGGACGCGGCGGAGTTCTGCAGGGTCCGGTGCTCCGTGGCGCCGAGCGTCGCGGCCGCGCTGCAGGTCACGTTGGTCGGCGGCGGAACGATGGACGCCGCGAGGCTGAAGTGACCGCCGCCCGCGGGGTCCGTCGCGCCGACGGCGAAGATCACGTCGCGCGCCGTGGTGCCGCTGTTCACGTAGCTGAGCGTCTCGGGCTGACCCGCGCCGGCGTTGTCCGCCGAAGCCGAGCAAGCACGCGAGTCGCACGCGTCGAGCGCGCGGACGACGATGTTCCACGAGGTGGACGGCGTGACGGTGACCACGCCCGTCGCCTGCGGCGGCAGCGTCATGCGGTAGAAGAGCGAGCCCCCTTGGGCCCCGTTCAGGCACACCCCGTTGAGGCGCGTCGAGCCGAGCGTCGCGTCCTCGTCGGCGAGCGCGCTGCCGTCCATGAGCGTACGGGCAGTCGTGCACGCCGCGTTCGCGGGAGCGGATGGCACCGGCGCGAAGGACGTCGCGAGGGAGAACGCTCCGCCGGTGATGCCGCTCGCCGCCGACACCGACACGATCACCGTGGAGGCCGCGGCGCCGCGGTTGTCCCAGTGGGCCGCCGCGCCCGCTCCGGCCGTCGCCGAGGTGGCGGCACCGAGGCACACGGTGTCCGCGCACGCCGTGCGGACACGCACCGTCGCCGCCCAGGGAGCGCCCGATGGCGTGGCCGTGAACGTCGCGCGCTGCCCGGCCGGAACGCTCACTGCGTAGAAGAGCTGCGGGCCCCACTGGTCCGTCGCGCAGGCGTTGCTCGAGGCGAGGCCGGTAGTTGTGTCTCCGGTGGTCGGCGTGGTCGCCGAGAGCATGCCCGGCGCGCCGCAGTCGGCGTTCGCGGCGGGGGTGAAGGTCGCGAGGTCGAGGGTGTACGTGCCCCCGGTGCCCCCGGCGCCGCCGTACTCGTCGACGATGACGGCGTAGTCGCCGGGATCGAGGACGCGCCGGAGGTACGAGTTGTGGCTGCCCGGCGTGTCGTCGTTGCAGCCGACCTCGCTCATCGCGTCGGTGCAGCTACGACGGACCGAAAGCACGCTGTCGAAGCTCGCGTCCGTGGAGAGCTGCACGCCGGTGCGCGCCGCGAGATGAAGCGTGTGGACGACCTCGGGCCCATCGGTCTGCGCGCACGACGCCGTGAGGTGGCTCGCGCCGGAGACCGTTCCCGTCACACGATCGGCCGGCACGCCGAGCGCCCGCGCCGGAGACGTGCAGCCCGCAGCGCCCGCGTCGGACGGCGGAACCCCCGTGTCCGTCGGCGTCACGACGTCGGTCGGCGGGATCACGACGTCCGCGACGCCCCCGTCCGCGGGGCCGCCGTCCACGTCCACGGCGTCCGTCGTCGGGACGTCGTCACCGGCGTCCGTCGCTCCGTCCTCCACCAGCACGTCGTCGACGACGAAGCCGTCGGGGAGGTCGGCGTCGGGCGCGACCATCGCGTCACGCGCCGCGGCGTCGCGACCGACCTGGACATCGAGGGTCTCGGCGTCGGGCGGCGGCGTGCCCGTGTCGACGACGGGCGCCGCGTCGGCCCCCGCGTCGACGCTGGGCGACCCTGTGATGATCGTCGGCGCGCACGCGGCGACGGCGAGGGACGCGAGGACGAGACGCGATCGTACGAGAAGGTTGTTCATGCCGTGGCTCCCGGTGTGCCGCACGGTATCACCGCTCCGCGACCACGCGACACCGCAGAGTCCTCGCTTCTGGACACGCCCTGCGCACGGTGCCACGATCTTTCGGATCGGCGGAACGGCCGCCGCGCACCGGGAGATACGGGTCCATGGGAATCGTCGACCGCTTCAGCCGAGCCTTGAAGTCGAACATCAACTCCCTCATCGACAAGGCGGAGGACCCCGCCAAGGTCCTCGCGCAGACCATCGAGGACATGTCCGAAGAGCTGAAGAAGGCGCGCCAGGAGGTGGTCTCGTCGCTCGCTTCGGTGAAGCAGCTCGAGAAGAAGCAGCGCGATCAGCTCGAGGAGGCCGCGACCTGGGAGAAGCGCGCGATGCTCGCCCTCGAGCAGGGCGACGAGGACCTCGCGAAGGAGGCCCTCAAGCGCAAGAAGAAGAACGAGGGCGACGCGCTCGACACCGACAAGCTCAAGGACCAGCAGAGCTCGTACGTCACCGAGCTCCGCGCGACCATCGATCAGCTCGAGCGAAAGCTCGAGGAGCTCAAGGCGCGCAAGAACACGCTGTCGTCGCAGGTGGC
Organism: uncultured delta proteobacterium; assembly: GCA_903845045.1. GTDB lineage: Bacteria > Myxococcota_A > Polyangia > Polyangiales > SCUS01. The sequence goes on from CAIMWA010000159.1 coordinate 3,759, forward strand.
GCAGGCGCGCGCGGCGGGCGGCAACCCCGTCGGCGGCAGCAACGCCGGAGCCGTCGGCCGGCTTCGCGAGATGCAGGACCGCATCGACGCCATGGAGGCCGAGGTCGAGGCCCACGACGTGCTCGAGGATCCGAAGAAGGCGAGCCTCGAGGAGCGCTTCCGCCGCCTGGAGCGCGGCGAGACCTCCGACGGCCTCGACGACGAGATCGCGGCGCTCAAGGCGCGGCTGAAGAAGTAGCGTTCGGACTCAGCGGCGGCGCATCAGGTCGCGCTCGGCCTCGAGCACGGCCTTCGCCAGCGCCTGCACCTTCGGGTGGTTCGACTTCCGGCTCACCATCATCAGGAACGCCTTGGCGTTCTTCACGTCGCCGCGCTTCAGGCTGTCGGCCGCCTGCGTGTAGAGCGGCAGCACGTCCGACGGGAGCGGGTCTTCGGACACCGACGCGACTCGGACCTCGCCGGCGACCTGCACGCGCTCGGCGTCCGGCGAGAGCCGCGATTCGCCGCGCCCCATGGCGGAGTCGTAGCGAGCGCGGAGCACCGGATCGAGGAGCACGCGGTAGCCCTCGGAGCCGCGCTTGAAGATGCGCAGCACGCGCTGCTGCGTGTCGGGATCGCCCACGTGCTGGTCGGGGTGGAAGCGGATCGCGAACTTGTGGAACGCGTCGCGGATCTGCGGCAACGGGGCGTCCCGCGCCACACCGAGGAGGGTGTAGTAGTCGATGCGGTCCAGGTTCTCGGCGAGGACGCGATCGGAGAGCATCAGGGCACCGGCACGACCGCGCTACGGCTGCGCGCAGCCATGTCGACCTGCGCCGACTCCGACGGGATCGTGAGCAGGTTCACGTGGACCATCTGCTCGCGCCCCGTCTCGACGTCGCGGGCTCGCGCGCGCAGCGTTCCGTCGGCCTCGAGCTCGAAGGTCACCGCGACGACCACCTCGCCCCGCGGCGCGGGACGCAGCCCCGCGAGCTCGAGCTCGCCGAGCGCCTGGTTGTCGACGAAGCGCCGCGACTCGCCCTGCGCGATGCGGATCACCACGGAGTCCTGCTGGTCGTGCGTCGTCGCGAAGTTCCGCGTCTGCTCCACCGGGATCGTGGCGTTGCGGCGGATCACCGCCTCGCAGAGCCCTCCCGCGGTCTCGACGCCGAGGCTGAACGGCGTGACGTCGAGCAGCAGCGGCGCGCCCATGGGCCGCATGCTCCCGGGGTACGACGACGTCGACGCCGCGCTCATCGCCGGCGGCGCCACCGAGGCGACCTTCTGCGTCGTGCTGCCGACCGCCTGCATCGCGCGGGTCGGCTCGTCGAAGGTCGGCATCGCCCGCGTCGGCTCGTCGAAGGCCGGGCCGCCCGTCGGCGCCTTGCCGATCATCGTCGTGGCGGAGCCCACGGAGGCCGCGAACACGTCCTCGGCGTCGATGCGGAACGACGGAATCGACACCTCGCCGCCGGGCTTTGGAGCGCCGCCGACGAGCATGTCCGCCGTCGCCTTCGATCCAGGGTTGGTCTGCTCGAAGCGCATGCCCGGGAACGACGCCTCGGTGCCAACCTTCACGCCCGGCGAGGAGCGGTCGCCGCCCAGCACCGCCGCGTCGAGCTGGAACGACGGCACCGACGTCTCCGTCGACGACGACCCGCCAGGCGAGGTGTCGAAGAGGCCCTTCGGGGCGCTGATCGCGGCGGCCACGGCCGCGGGGATCGCCGAGGCCACGTCCGGGCTGAAGCCACCCGCGGTGCGCTGCGGCGACGCGGGCGGAGGCGCCGCGCGACCGGGCACCGTCGGCGGGGCCGGGGGCACGGGCACCCGAGCGGGCATCGCGCCCACCGGCGGCGGCACCTTCGAGGGCGACGGACGATTCAGCGGCGGCGGGGTGATGAGCTGCGGTCCGGCCTGCACCGCGCCGAGGTTCGGGTTCGACGACGGCAGCGGCCCGACCACTGAAGGGTCGTCGAGGTTGAACGCGGGCACCGGCACGGCCACGGTGGGCTCGTCCTTGCGCAAGCGGCCCATGAACGAGGGCTCGTCGAGCTTGCCGAAGCCGCCGTCTCCGTCGGACGTCAGCGGGCGCTCCAGCGGCGATGGACCAACCATCGTCGCAGCGCCGATGTCCGCGAAGGGATCATCGAGGTCCATGGCGGGCTTCGCCGGGGCCTTCGGCGCGGGCACCGGCGGCGGCGCGGCCTTGCCCGGCAACGCCGGCGGACGAGTGGTTCCACGCAGCGCGCCGGGCGGCGGCGGAGGCGGCGCGGGAGGCTGGGGCATGGCGTGCGCGCCGGACTCCTCGCCCACGCCGGTGAGCGTCGTGCGAGGCGCCTTGCCATCGGCACCGACCTCCATGGGCCCGCCCGGAACACCGGCTGCCACGGGGCTCCCCGGGGTGCGCACCTCGCCGCTGGGCGAACGTCGCGCGGCGCCGTGGGTCCCCGTGATGGGGCGCGTCGACGGCCCCTTGCGCGAGCCGCCGGTGAGGGCCTCGGCGAGGATCGACGCACCGAGCGCGACGACCTCCTCGGGCGGGAGGTTCGTGAGCGGCTCGCGACCGAAGAACGACGCCACGCGCTGGCGCACCGTCGGGATGCGCGTGCTACCTCCGACGAGGATCACCGCCGTGAGGTCCGTGGGACGCAGCCCGGCGAGCTTCAGCGCCTCGGAGCACACGTCGAAGGTGCGCGACACGAACGGCGCCGAGAGCCGCTCGAGCTCCGCGCGGGAGAGTCCCTGCGAGAACTTCAACGGGCGACCGTCGGGCAGCGTGGTGTCGAGGGACAGGCGGCTCGACTCGCGCGTCGACAGCTCGCATTTCGCCGTCTCCGCGGCGTCGCGGAGGATGTCGTAGATGACCCGGTCGGTGAGCGGGTCCATCGACGTCGCGCGCTGGAACGCAGGCAGCAGCGAGTCGGTGATGGCCACGTCGACGTCGTCGCCGCCGAGGAACGTGTCGCCCGCCGTCGCGAGCACCTCGAAGACGTTGCCCGAGAGCTCGAGCAGCGTGACGTCGAAGGTGCCGCCGCCGAAGTCGTAGATGCAGATCTTCTCGCGGGTGCCGCGGCCGTAGCCGTACGCGAGCGCCGCGGCCGTCGGCTCGTTCAGGATGCGAACGACCTCGAGGTCGGCGATGCGCCCGGCGACCTTCGTGCTCGAACGCTGAAGCTCGTTGAAGTTCGCCGGCACCGTGATGACGCAGCGATCGACCTTGTCCTGCAGGCCCATCTCCGCGATGCGCCGCGCCTCGCGGAGCACCATCGCCGAGAGCTCGGGCAGCGCGTGCTCGCCGCCGCGGGTGACGACCACCACGGAGCTGTCGGCGCCCTCGCGGAGATCGAAGGGCATGCGGGTCCGCGCGCGCCGCACCTCTTCGCTCTTGAACGGACGGCCCAGCAGCCGCTTCACCGAGTACACGGTGTTGCGCGGATCGAGGGCGCGACGCACGCGCGCCGCCCGGCCCACGAGGCGCTCGCCGCTCTCGGTGAACGACACCACCGACGGAATGAGCGTCGCGCCGTTCGTGTCGGTGAGCACCTGCGGCCGCCCGCCCACGGAGACCGCGACGACGGAATTGGTGGTCCCTAGATCGATTCCAACAGCAGGTGCGGCCATCGTGGCGCGAGAGTCTATCAGGGCTGCGGGGCCGCCCGCGAGAACGTGTCCAATTCCCGTGCGATGCGCCGGCGCACCCAGCCCTCGAAGGGCCACATCCAGCCGTAATCGGGGCCGGTGAAGCGCCGCACGATGCCGTCATGGAGCCGCCGGTCGGCGGCCGCGGCCCAACCGTCGAGCTCGAATTCCACGCGCAGCGTCTCGGCGTAGGCCTCCCACTCGAGCACCGCACGCCCCCACGCGAGCCCCGCGGGCAACGGTAGAAACCCGTACACCAGCACCATGCCCACCCACCCGAGGCGCTCGAACTGCGCGACGTGCACGCGCTCGTGGCGCAGCACCTTGTACCGCGCGCGGTGCGGCCAGCGGTCCCAGTCCGCCGGCACCCAGATGGTGTGGCCGAGCGTCGTCACGTACTCCGACGCATAGCGATCCTGCCCGCCGAGCGTCAGCACCCGCAACGCGCCAGCGATGAAGCCCTGGAGCCGCGACGTGTCCTTCGCGCGCAGGAGCACCGGCGTCGGCAGCGCGGCGAGGTCTGCGACGTACGCGTCGTAGCGGGCGCGGTCGTCCATCGGTCAGAACCGGTGCATGAGCGACACCCACGGGATCACCGCGAGGCGGTCGCTCCAGAGCGGGCAGTCGCGGGAGAGCGGCGCGAGCACGCCCATGTCCGCCGAGAAACGCCGTGTGTAGAAGCGGATGCCGCCGAGCAGGTACGGCAGCCATCGCGACGGACCGTTGCCCGCCAGCGCGTGCGAGACGTCCGAGCGCTCGAGCGAGAGCTCGTTGAAGGACACCCCCTGCACGAGCACCTTGATTCCCTCGACGATGCGCACGTCGGCGGTCACGTGGCTGAGCAACCACACTCCGCCGAGCCCCGTGCGCTGCGCGAGGTGCACGCCGACGTGCACACCGACGCGGTCGTTCCACAGCGACACCAGCGGTCCCGTGGCCCAGCCCATGCCCGCCCAGGACCACGTGAAGCCGAGCTCGCTCGACGGCGTGTCACCGTGCGCGAGAAAGGGAATCGATGCGTAGCCCCACCACGCCGCCGCGAGCCCCTCGCGCTGCACGAAGGCCACGCGCACGTCGAGGGAGATGCCGAGGAGGTAGAACGGCACGCCCACGCCCGCGTCGATGTAGCGCGTGAAGCCGCGGCGCAGCGCCGCCCAGCCGAGATGCGAGAGGTACATCCCCGCGAAGTCGCCGTAGTGCAGCAGCACCGCCGACGGCATCTGGAAGTGCTGGGTCATCCCAGGATCCTCGGCGCCCCGATGCAGCGGGCGCGTCGCGAGGTCGGGCTCCTCTTCGGTGGGCTTCGTCGCGGTGGGACGCGGCGCCGGCCACGCGGTCACCGCGGGCACCGGTGCGTCGACGGGGGCGGAGGATGCCGCGGGGCCCTCGGTTGCACCCCACGGCGGCGGTTGCTGGGCCTGCGCGCCCGCGCCCCGGACGATCCAAGCGATCGCCAGAAACGCGGAGGCGCGCCGGCTCACTCGGGCGTGCCCTCGCCTTCGAGCGCCGGGGGCACGAGCGAGTCGCCACCCGCGGCGTCGGGCTCCTCGGCCACGGGCTCCACCGCCACGACCTGCTCGCCCTCGTCGAGGCGGATGATGCGCACGCCCTGGGTGTTGCGCCCGGCCTGCCGGACCTCGCTCACCTTGGTGCGAATGATCTGGCCGCGGTCGGTGATGACCATGAGCTCGTCGGTCTCGACGACGAGGTCGAGGTCCACCACCGGGCCGTTGCGGTCGCTGGGGTCGATGGCGATGATGCCGAGGCCGCCGCGCCCCTGCGTGCGGTGCTCCTCGACGAGCGTGCGCTTGCCGTAGCCGTTGGAGCACACCGTGAGCACCTGCTGCACCGCCGGGTCGTGGATGACGTCCATGCTCACGACGGTGTCGCCGTCGCGCAGCTCGATGCCCTTCACGCCGCGCGCGTCGCGCCCGACCTGGCGGATCTCGTCGACGGGGAACCGGATGGACATGCCGTCGCGGGTGCCGAGCATGACCTGGTGCGAGGGCTCGGTGACCACCGCGCGGAGCAGCGTGTCGCCCTCCTCGATGGCCACGCCGATGATGCCCGTCGAACGGACGTTCGCGTAGGCCGAGAGGCTCGTGCGCTTCACGAGGCCGCGGGCCGTCGCCGTGACCAGGTCGAGCCCCTCGCGGAACTCACTCACGGGCACGATGGCGGCGATCTTCTCGCGCTGCCCGCCCTTGTCGGCGCCCTCGCCGGTGTCGAGCCCGACGAAGTTCACGATGGAGCGGCCCTTCGACGTGCGCGATCCCTCGGGCACCTCGTAGACCTTCTTCAAGAACACCCGCCCGCGGTCGGTGAAGAACAGCACGTGGTCGTGCGTGCTCGCCACGAAGAAGCGGTTGATGAAGTCGTCGTCGCGCGCCTCCATGCCGATCTTGCCGCGGCCGCCGCGGCGCTGCGCGCGGTAGTCCGACAGCGCCGTGCGCTTGATGAACCCCTTGTGCGAGCAGGTGACCACCATCTTCTGGACGGCGATGAGGTCCTCGATGGAGATGTCGCCCTCGTCGACCACGACCTCGGTGCGCCGCGCGTCGGCGAACTTCGCGCGCACCTCGAGCAGCTCTCCGCGGATCACCGACATCAGCTCGCGGTCGTCGCCGAGGATCTTCTTGAGCCGCGCGATGGTGTCCGAGAGCTGCCCGTACTCCGCCGCCAGCTTCTCGCGCTCCAGGCCCGTGAGCCGCGCGAGGCGCATGTCGAGGATGGCCTTGGCCTGGCGCTCCGTCAGCCGGAACTCCGGCTGTCCCGCCGCCTCGGCGATCTCCGCCTCGGGCCGTCCCGCACGCCGCACGAACTCCTCGAGGCCCTGCAGCGGCAGCGCCATGAGACGCTCCCGCGCGGTCTCGACGTCGGGGCTCTCGCGGATCGTCAGGATGACCCGGTCGATGTCCGTGGTCGCCATTCCGAGGCCGAGCACGACCTCGCGCTGCGCCTCGGCGGCCCGCAATTCGAAGCGGGTGCGCCGCGTGACGACGTCGCGGCGGTGGTCGATGAAGACCCGCAGCATCGACGGCGTCGAGAGCACCTTCGGCTGCCCGCCGACGATGGCGAGCTGGATCACCCCGAAGCTCTCCTGGAGCTGGGTGTTCTTGTAGAGGTGGGCGAGCACCTGCCGCGGGTCAGCGTCGCGCTTGAGCTCGACGACGACGCGAAGGCCCTCGCGCGAGCTCTCGTCGCGGAGGTCGGCGATGCCCTCGAGGCGCTTCTCGCGCACGAGCTCCGCGATCTTCTGGAGCATCGTGGCCTTGTTGACCTGGTACGGGATCTCCGTGACCACGATCTGCTCGCGGTCGCCCTTGGCCATGGGCTCGACGGCGCAGCGCGCGCGGAGCACCAGGCTCCCTCGGCCCGTCAAGAACGCCTGCCGCAGGCCGTCGCGGCCGCAGATGAGCCCGCCGGTGGGGAAGTCGGGACCCTGCACCAGCGTGAGCAGCTCGTCGTCGGAGACGCCCGGCTCGTCGATGATGCGCACCGTCGCGTCGATGATCTCGCCGAGGTTGTGCGGCGGGATGTTCGTCGCCATGCCCACGGCGATGCCGCCGGAGCCGTTGACCAGGAGGTTCGGGTACTTCGCCGGCAGCACCAGCGGCTCGCGCTCGCTCGCGTCGAAGTTGTCGCCGAAGTCGACGGTCTCCTTCTCGATGTCCTCGAGGAGCTCGGCGCTGATCTTCGAGAGGCGGCTCTCGGTGTAGCGCATGGCCGCCGGAGGGTCGCCGTCGATGCTGCCGAAGTTCCCCTGCCCGTCGACGAGCAGCATGCGCATGGCGAAGTCCTGCGCCATGCGAAAGAGGGCGTCGTACACGGCCTTGTCGCCGTGCGGGTGGTACTTGCCGAGCACCTCGCCGACGACGCGCGCGCACTTCTTGTACGGCTGCGTCGCGAGGAGCCGCATCTCGTGCATCGCGTAGAGGATCCGGCGGTGCACCGGCTTGAGGCCGTCGCGCGCATCGGGGATGGCGCGCCCGACGATCACGCTCATCGCGTAATCGAGGTAGCTCCGCTGCATCTCCTCTTGGATGAGAACCGGGACCGTCCCGCCGGAACCCGCTCCGTCTCGATCATTGGTGTCGGCCATGGCAGGCCGGAGGGTCTACCAGAACCATGCCCGGACCTCCATTTGAAAGGGTGCCCGACGCGTCGACCGCCAACCACGGTTGACGGGAGGTCGGCCAACCGGGGCTGGCGCCGCAGGGGCCTTCGGGTACGCTTCGTCCGTGACCCGCCGAACGGAACGCGGGCTGCACTCGATCCCCGCCGTGAACTCCGCCCTCCGACGCGCCGCGCTCGTGCTCCTCGGGACCGCCCTCGGCGGCTGCCTTCAGCGCTCGCTACCGCTGCCGCCGCCGAGCGTGACGTCGCAGGCCTTCACGGCGTGCCCGGCGTCGCAGTGCCCGTCGGGCGGGGTGGTGGTGACCCTCGAGGGCGTGGCGCAGCCCAACGCGCAGGTGATCATCGAGGACTCGAACCCCAACGCGCACGCCGCGACCGGCGAGGCGCTGGTGGGCAGCGCGGTGGCGTCGCCGACGGGAGCCTGGCGCGCGGTGGTGCTGCCCATCCCCGTGGGCGGCGCGGTGCTCGCGGTGCAGCCCGGCGACGAGCTCAACGTGTTCCAGATCCTGCCGCCTCCGTCGAACGAGGTCTCGTCCTCGCGCTTCGTCACCGTGCCGCGCTGAAGGCCCGTTGCCGAAAATGTGACGACCTCGCGCGGCGCGTTGGAAGGTGCGTCCACGCGGGCCGACCCGGCCTGCGCGAGAACACAGGAGCGGAGAGGACAGTGGCCATGGACGCAATGGGTTCGATGCGGGACCTCGACCAGATCCAGGAGCGCGACGACGGGAGCCACACGTCGCGGTTGATGTCCATCGCGCTCGGCGCGGCGGCAACGGCATGCGTCCTCTTCGCCGTGGGCGTGATGGTGGGCCGCGAGGCCGGCGACGCGCACCCCGCCACGCACGAGGATCCCCTCGCGCAGCTCGATCGCATGGCCCAGCACTCGGAGACCGCCGCGGCGCCGTTGACCTACGCCGACCGGCTCACGGGTCCGAGCGCCGGCGCGACGCCGATGGCAGCTGCCGCCTCCGCAGCACCCGCGGCGACCACGGCCCTGCCCGCCTTGGCGCCGGCCGCGACCGCCGGGGGCACGACGGTGGTGGGCCCGTCCATCGCCGACCCGTCGCACCGCCCGGTGCTCCTTCCGCAGAGTGCGTCGCCGCTCGGCGGCTTCGGCGTGCGCCTGAACGAGGTCAACCTGGCCAACGCCGGGACGCTCCCGCCGACCAGCGGCGCGCACGGTCCCCCGGTGGCCGCCGGCAGCGACGGAGCCTTCACCGTGCAGGTCAGTTCGTTCCGCGCCGCAGCGCACGCGCAGACCTTCGCCCAGCGCCTGCGCGAGCGCGGTCACCATGCGTTCGTCGCCGCCGCCGCGACGGACCCCAACGGCATCGCCTGGTATCGCGTTCGTGTCGGCCCCTTCGCGAACCTCCGCGAGGCCAACACCTACCGCACCGACTTCGAGTCCCGCGAGCGCATGCCCGCCATCGTGGTGCGGCGCGACGCCGGCACCCTCGCCGCCCACTGAATCACCACGGCTTCCCGCCCCTCGCGCCGCCCCGGAGTCACTTCCGGGAGCGGCGCTCGGCGTTGGTTCGGACTGCGAACCATCGTCACCCGTAGCTCTCCAATCGAGCTTTGTTTACCGATTTGGAAATGATTCGACCCCGTACGGAGTGCGCGCTCCCACGGGGCCATCGGGGAGGGGCGGGGCGACGTCGTCAGTCCGTCGAGCGGCCGCGCAGGGCGATCTGGAGCACCTGCCGGGCCACCGTCGGAGCCTTCACGCGCCACAGCGGTCCGTTGGCGACCATGACGGCGATGGAGAGCCGGCGCCCGGCCCCCTCGGCGTTGCCGACGAACCAAGTGTACGCGCGGTATGGCTCGGCCCCGGTGAGCGTCCCGGTCTTGCCGCCGACGGTCACGCCGTCGAGGAAAGATCGCCCCGACGGGTCGTGGAAGCTGTGGAACGCCGTGCCTTCGCTGACGGTGCGCCCCATGGCCCGGCCCAGCGCTGCGGCAACCTCGGGGCTGACGGCGCGGCGCCACGGGTGCTCGGCGCCCGTCGCGAGCACCTCGCCCCGGGGGCCGCGAACGGACGCCACGATCCACGGGCGGAGCATCTCGCCGCCCCGCGCGACGCCTTGGGCGAGCAGCGCGCCGTGCAGCGGCGACAGCGTGCTGTTCCAGAAGCCCGCGGCGGTGCGCGCGAAGCCGAGGGTGTCGACGGGAACGGTGAGGCTGCTCGCTCCGACCGGGGCGTCGAAGGGCACGACCTCGCCGAAGCCCCACTGCCGCGCGGCCTGCCGCTCGAGGTCCGGCGTCAGGTACTCCAGCGCTCGGCGGGCGAAGACGACGTTCAACGACCGAGCGAAGGCCTCGGGGAGCGTGTTGCACTCCCGGTCGCGGCGCGGGTCGCTCACGAGGTTGCGTGGCAGCAGCGCGTGGAACCCTCCGGACCAGCACGTCGGCTCGCGCTCGGGGAGCCCCGCAGAGAGCAGCGCCGACGCCGTGACGATCTTGAACACGCTCGCGGCCGGCGCCTCGGCGACGCGTGCCAGGTCCCGCGCTCCACCGCCGCGCGACGCCCAGACCAGCACGCGCCCCGTCGCGGTGTCGAGCACGACCACGCTCGCCGTCGGGATCGCGTAGCGCTCCAGCAGCGCCGCCGTCCCGCGCTGCCACGCGGGCTCGAGGGTGAGCACGGCGCGTCGTCCATCGCCCAGGTCCGCCGCGTAGAGGCCGTCGCGACCAGGACGAGCACGGGCCGGGTCGAGCCCCGGGACCACGGTGACCAGCGTCTCGGGGCCGCGAGGGCGCGGACGTGCCGGCGGGGGCGTGGCTTCGACCGGCGATCGCTGCGCGTCGGCCGAGTGACGAAGGGCCACCAGCGGCACGGCGGCGCCGACCACCCCTAGAAACGCCATCGCGCGGGACCGATCGAACATCCTGGATCGACGCGGATAGTCCGTGCCCCGGGGGTCGGTCAATTTCCCTGCAATGTCGTTTGCGTCGGCGCAAGCCGTGCCGGTGGGCGCGCAGAAATGTCTCGGGTCCGCGCGAATGCGGATACACTCGGCGCACAGCGGAACTCGCGGATGGCCGACGAAGAAGACACCAGCCGATTCAGCCTCCAACTGCCCCGCGAGCGGCCGCGTCGCGATTCCGAGGTGCGGGCGGCGTGTCTCGTCGTGATGTACGGCGAGTATCGGGCGCCGCGTCACCCTCGGGACGACGGCGGTCACCGTGGGCCGCGCGGCCGAGTGCGACGTGCGCTTCGAAGAGGAGAGCGTCTCTCGGATGCACTGCCGCCTCGACCCTTCCGTCGGCACGAACGGCGCCGTCGAGTCGTGGTGGGTCACGGACCTCTCGAGCACCAACGGGACCCACGTCAACGACCGCCCCGTCGACGGCGCGCAGCTTCGGCACGGCGACCACGTGCAGGTCGGACGGAACATCCTGAAGTTCCTCGAGAGCGGCCACATCGAGTCGGCCTACCACGAGGAGATCCACCGGCTGATGACCACCGACGGGCTCACGAACCTGCCCAACCGGCGCGCGTTCTCCGACGCCCTCGCGCGGGACTACTCGCGGGCGGTGCGCTACCAGCGACCGCTGTCGATCCTCGCCATCGACCTCGACCACTTCAAGGTGCTCAACGACCGGCACGGCCACCTCGCCGGCGACGCCGCGCTTCGGCAGTTCGCGGCGACGATGCGGGCGAACCTCCGCCGCGACGACATCGCCGGGCGCATGGGCGGCGAGGAGTTCGCGGTGCTCCTGCCGGAGATCGACGCCGCCGGGGCGCGCGCGGCCGCGGAGAAGCTTCGCGCGGTGATCGCGCGGCAGCGCTTCGAGTTCGACGACGCCACCATCGCCATCACCATCTCCATCGGCGTCGCGTCGCGCGACGAGCACGACCGCGACGCCATGGACATCTACCGTCGCGCGGACGAGCGGCTCTACGCCGCGAAGCGCGCGGGCCGCAACCGCGTCGAGGACTGAGCGTCGATTTCGCTCGAGCATCTTCGTCGCCGCGGGCTGAAGCCGATCGCGAGCGAAATCGATGCTGAGCCGGTCCCGTCAGAGAGGCGCGCCGATGCCGCTGCCCGTCGCGGGAACGACGATGAACACCGGGCGCGTGTCGACCACCGTGCCGCCGCGGCCGATGACGTTGATGGTCGCGCGGAACAGCTTCGCCGTGGCGCCGCCCTCGACGAAGTCGTTGAAGAAGTCGACGCGGAACGTCACGTGCGCCGTCGGCGACACGCTGTAGAACGTCGTCGCGTCGAAGTGGTCGAACCCGTCCGGAGCCGGCGGATCGCCGCGCAGCGGAGTGACGGCCTTGATGAAGTCCGCGGTGGTGTGACCCGACGGGATGCCCATGGCCATGGGGTCGCCTTCGGTGTGCGTCGTGATGTCCTGCCGCGAGCTGTTCGCGAGGGACTGGATCGCCATGACGACCTGACCCGAGATCGCGCCGAGGTTGCGCCCGGGGCCGAACACCACCGGCGCGCCGGCGCCGTCGACGGTGTTGCTGCGCATCGCGAGCACGCGCGCGTTGTTGTAGGTGAAGCCGCCGATGCCCGATCCCACGTCGAGGCCGACGAAGAAGCCGCCGCGCGCGTTGAGGGCGGTGATCGTCTCGCCGCAGTTGTGTCCGGTGCTGGATCGGTAGCGACCCGCGTCGTCGGCGAAACATCCGTCGTACCAGGGCGCGTCGGACGCCAGCACGATGATCGGCACGCGGCCCTCGCCGAAGCACGCCCAGCCGTAGCGCGGAGCATCGGTGGTGGAGCCGCAGTCGCGCACGGGATCGACGGCGGGAACCCACCCGTTACCGGCGCTGTCGAGCGCGCTGTGCACCGATCGAAGCGCGGCGGGGTCGGTCTCGTGCCCGTGCGACCCGGCGCCTTGGATGACCTCGAAGATCGCCTCGGTCTGATCCTCGGGCCCGTCGCCGCCGACGAAGTTGCCGCCGGTGTCGGCGTCGATGGTGTGCATCCCCATGAACGCCCGCTGCGCCGCGCTCACGTCGGGGCTCATCGCCTGGCGAACCCAGAGCGTGTAGTCGCCCGGCGATCCGCCGATGCCGTCGCCGCCGAGGGGGTTGCTCGCCGGCGCGTTCGGCATGCTGTCGAAGGACCCGACGCCGATGCGCACGTCGGGGATCGCCATCTGGATCTGCGACACCATGGTGCTCAGGTTGTCGCGGAGGTTGTTGATGACCGGCTGCATCGACGACGAGTTGTCGACGAGGAAGAACACGTCGGCGAGGCGGATGTGCGTGCTGAACGTGAACTCGCGGAACTCGTGCGTGCCCGACATCGGCGGCGGGTAGTACGGGAGGACCACGTACAGCGAGTTCGTCGGCGGCTGCGACATCGCGTCGTGCGGGTTCGAGCCGGCCGCGCTCTCGACGAGGTCCGTGGCGCCGTCGCCGTCGGTGTCGGGGTTGCACGGATCGGTCATCGCCGTGAGCTCTTCGCGGTCCGTGAGCCCGTCGTTGTCGGCGTCGAGGTCACGATGGTTCGGCAGCGAATCACCGTCGCAATTCGCGCCGGAACCGCCGCAGATCAGCGTGGTCGGGTTGGTGTCGTAGCCGGGGTACACGCGCCGCGCCTCGACGTCGTCGTTGAAGCCGTCGCCGTCGGAGTCGGTGTCTCGGAAGTCCGGCGTTCCATCGCCGTCGGTGTCGCGCAGCGGGGCCCCCTCGACGGCGTCGCTCAGCCCGTCGTGGTCCGTGTCGGCGCACACGCCGCCGTCGGTCCCGGGAGGCCTCGTGCCGGAGTCGCGCACCGGGCCCGTGTCTCGACGAGCCCCAGCATCCGTGCCCACCACGACGGTGCCGCCGGCATCGGGAGAACAGCTCGCCGCGAGGACTACCGCAAGCCAGGGGAGCGGACCGTTGCTGCGCATTCTCGGGGCCTCGCGAGGAAGGGGTGGCGTGCGTCGCAGCGCCGGGGGGCGCCGCATCGTTCCATAGGTACCGCCCTCGCTCGGCGGGACGCAAGCGCTGCGTGCGGCGGCGGAAGACCGAGCGCAGCCGCCGGGGAGCGATCGGGCCCGACGCGACACCGAGACCGCGCCGCGGCTATTGACTGCGACGCGCCGGCGAAGACCGGAGGGGCACTGATCCCCCCGGGGTACCGCTCCCGCTGGTCATCACGCCGGTGAGGATCTCCGATCGGACCGGCGCCGCGTACCGCCGCGGAGCGACGATGAGCGTCGAGGCGCCCGCACCCGACCCCCACGATGGAGCCCCGCGAAAGTACATCCGCGAGCCCCCGCGAATCGGGAATGGCCCGTCGCGGTCGCTCCACGCCGTCCCCACCGGCGCCTGCGGATCGACCGGCGTGTCGGCGCGCG
>CAIMWA010000160.1 GCA_903845045.1 uncultured delta proteobacterium
ACCCGTACGCCGCCGCGGCGTCCATCTCGGGCCGCGCCTTCAACACCTCGCGCACCTTCCCCGTCCGCGGATCGACCGCGCGACCGCGGACCACTGTCCCACCCTCCTTCCTTCGCCACACGCCCGGCATCACCGGTGAGGGCGAGATCCAGTAGTTGTACCTGTTCACCCATTCGATCTTCTTCATCGTCGCCTCCTCGTCGAGGAGGCGCACCCGGTCGTTCCGCCCCCCCCTAGCATGCGGCCACGCGCCGCACAGGAACCGCTCGAGGTCGTCCACGTGGAACACGTGCGTACCCCTCCCGCCGCGTCGCCCCGACGACCGCAGCCGCCCTTCCATCACCGCCTTGCGGATGGCGCCAGGGGTCTTGAACCGGCAGTACTCCGCAGCCTGCGACGTCGTCAGGTACGGGCTCTCGAAGCCAGGGAGCGGGCGCTGCGGATCCATGCGCTCACGATCGATCAGGCGGGTTGCGGCGGCGCCGCCTGGTAACACTCGCCCGAGTGTTCCGCCGAGGGGTGCCTGGAGGGTGCCGCCGCCGCGCGGACCTCTGCGCCGACGAAGGATCGGTCAGCGGTTGCTCGCTCCACGCTGGCGCGCGCACCCCGGCTGTACGAGCCTACGGCGCATCATGAGCGATGCGAACGAGGACGTTGGAGTACCGCTGGACATCCGCGTCGGCGAGACGCCGAAAATGCAGATCGTCCTCGGCGACGAAGCGCGGCTGGTCGTCACGGACTTCGTGCGCGACGGTCGGCTCTTCTGGCGGCTCGAGCGCGGAACCGTCACGGACGGGCGCTGGTCTGGCGAGGCGAACAACAGCTTGACGCTTCGCTGGGACGAGCTCGAGCAGGCGCGCGATGGCCTCATGGCGACGATGGAGGAGGAAGGCCACGCTCCGCCGATTCCGGACTTTCTCGCCCTCGCGGCGCGCTACCGGGAGGTGGAGGTTGATGAGAATCCGACGCGAGAGGCGATCGCGCTCGCGCGGATCCTCACGGCGATCGGGGTTGCGGAGGACGAAGACGACGTCGAGTTCCTCGAGACGCTGGCGGGGGTCGCGCAGACGTTCTTGAAAGACCGCTTGGACTGGGGCGCGGGCTCGTCGTTCCTCGTCGGTCGAGGTCGCAAGCCCGTCGCAGCCGAGCGACTGCTCGCGGCGTGCGAGTCCCTCTGCCTGCTCGACGACGCCGAGATCGACGCGCGCATCGAGCTCAACCGTGCTCCGTTGCCGCGGAAGGCCAACGACGGGTCTTCGCCGACGCGCGTGACGACGCTCTGGCCGAAGCCCGAAGACGTCGATCGCGCCCACGTCGTGGCGCTCTCCGTCGCGCACGCGGTGAAGACGCTCTTCCCCCAGTACACTCCGCATGGAGAGGGCGACGCCGCCGCGACGGTGATCGACGCGATCGCCGTCCGCCTTCGCGCCCTGCTCGTGGCGAAGCAGAACCGGGCGACGAGCTCGGCGCTCTCGGCCGTGCGATTCGACGCCGACGACGCGGAGGACGTCGCGAAGGCAGCCCTGCGCGCGCACGGCGTTCCGGAGGGAACGGTGACGAACTTCTTCAAGTTCCGCGACATGCGCGTGCGGCGGCAGCTGGCCGAAGATGCCGATGGCCGGATCGATGGCCGGAGCTCGCCCAAGCCCCGCGGCGAGCCCCGTTAGCAGCGTGGCCTCGGTGGAGTGGTCGTCGGGAGTCCGGGCGACCGGCCTCGATCGCGACGGATGGACGTCGCGGTGCGGGCCGCTGTCCGCGGCAGCTCGCCGCCGCACCCCCGAAGAGTCGAGCGGCGGCTCGGGCCCCGGCCGCTCGGGCGTTCGCGCCGGGCGGGCGATCCTGCCCGCGTCCAGCTGGCAAGGCGCTGCCCACGCTCGTCGGCGGAAGCGTTCGGCGAAACGGCGGGCTGTATACAGGGGAGCGGGGCCACCCGCATAACTTTGCGCGATCACGCGGCAGCGGCGAATAGGTCGGTTGGTTCTCGTCGAGCTCTCCTCCTGGGCCTCGCGGGCAGCGGCGAGACGGCGACGAGGTGCTCGAAGAGATCGCCGTGGGCACAGCCGAAGAAACGCTCGGCGGCGGTGGTCCCGTCGTCGCGCCGGATCACGTAGTTGTGCAGGCAGGTCATCAGGTTCAGCCACGGGGTCGGCAGGGCGTGGAGGTGGTGATGGCGCAGCGAGAGGTACCCGTTTCGTCCCTCGACGCCGGAACTCGACGTCTGGAACAGCCCGGCGCAGTCGCGGGCCAGCGACGCGGCCATCGCGCGGATCTCCGGGGAAGTGCTGGACCAGAGCCCGTCGCGCTGCCGCAGCGGCGCGGTGATCGAGTCGATGGTGGCCGCGTGGGCGCGCCGCAGAAACGCCGTCGGCGCGCGGCGCCGGGCCGCGTCGAGAAGGGCCGCTGGAATCAACACGGCGCGCACCAGCGCCGTCACGTCGGGGGCGAGCGCCGCGGCGTCGATGCGCGCCTGGACCTGGCGATTCCACCAGGCCACCGAGCCGACCCAGGAGTCGAGCAGGCGTCGCGCCTTGGCAATCGACGCCATCGCCCGCTCGCCCAGGTCGAGCTCGGTGGTGCGTTGCCAGATCTCCTCGAAGATCCCTTCCAGTCGCGCCCGCACGGTTTCTGGCGTCAACCACGCACCGGTCCGCAGATCGATCGGGCACACCGTCTCGCCCAGGTCTCCGATGGCGACGCGCAGACCGGCCCTGTGTTCGTCCAGCCGATGCGAGGCGGCTTCGGCGTCGCCGGCGCTCTCGTGGGCCTTCGCGAGCCGTGCATCCCAATCCGGCGGACGCCCCGCGCGGATCGGCGACGTGAACCACCGCGCCCGCGCGGCGAGCACCTTGGTGATCTCCTTGCGCGCTGCGGCGATGGTGTCGTGAGCCGCTTGGAGCCGGCTTCGCAGGGCCCCGAAGACGCCGGTGCAGAGCTCGTGCTGTCCGTGGAACACATCGCTGTTGTGCTGCGCGCGCAGGTGCTTGCTCGCGAGAGAGCGCAGCCCCTCGGCCTCGTCGCTGGTGACCTGTTCGACGGTCACCGGCAGTCCGGCGAGGCCCTCCTGCACCACCTCGTTCCAGGTATGGGCGTCACGGCGTTCACTGCGCTTCTCGGCAATCAGAAATCCCGAGAGCGGCTCCTGGGCGACGAGCAGCATCCCATCGTGGAAGGTCTCATCGACGCTCAGCCCGATCGTGCGCGCCGTCATCGACGCGGCAAGCCGCGCGCGCTCCGAAACGCTCCAGGAACCGGCCTCTTCCAGCAGTGCCTGCACCCTTCCGTGCAGGTGCCGGTCCGAGCAGGCGACCAACCGGTCGAGCCCGCACCAGACCAGGAACGTCCGCACGAGCGGCACGCCACTTCCGCCCATGAGGACGATCACGACGATCGCCGCGACGACGATGCGATGGAGCAGTCGAAGTCCGTCGGGGCTCTCGAAGAAGAGGCGCACGGGATCTGCGAGATCGGTCTCGCGGGCGCGCAC
>CAIMWA010000161.1 GCA_903845045.1 uncultured delta proteobacterium
CAGGACGCCGACGCGCGCACCGAGGAGACCGAGCTCCCGCTGGGTCGCGGGCGCACCCTCGCGGCGGCGATGCACGCCGTGGGCGTTCCTCGCGACGAGACCTCGCGGGCGGTGGCGGCGCTCCGGCGCTTCGTGAACATGCGCTCGCTGATGCCCGCCGACCGCGTGGCCGCGGTGCGCTCCGTCGACGGTCATGCGCTGCGGCGCGTGGAGCTTCGGCGCGGTCCCGCGCAGGTGTGGGCGGCGGAGCCCGGCGACGGGGGCGCGTGGCGCGGGGCGCGCGTCGACCTCACGCCGCGGACCGAGGTGATGCGCGCGGGGCTGCGCGTGCAGGGCTCGCTCGCGGCGACGCTGCGTACCGCGGGCCTCCGTCCAGCGGTGGTGGAGCCCCTGGCGCAGGCCTTCGCGGCGATGGACCTTCCGCCGCAGCTCACCGCCGGCGACGTGCTGCGCGTGCTCGTCGAAGAGGAGCGCGTCGCGGGGCGCTTCCGGCGCTACGCCCGCGTCGTCGCGGTGGACTACCGCGGGACCTGGGGACACCGCCGCGGCTACGAGACCTCGCTCGGCGACGGCGGATGGTTCGACGGCAGCGGCCTCGGCTGGGACCGTGGTCCGCTGCGCTCGCCGGTGCCCGGGGCGACGATGACGTCGCGCTTCGACCCGTCGCGGGTGCACCCCGTGCGGCGCGTTCCCAAGCCTCACTTCGGCGTCGACTGGGCCGCCCCCGAGGGGACGCCGGTGCTCGCCGCAGCCGAGGGCGTCGTCGTGTCCGCGGGCCTCGCGGGGCCCTCGGGCAACCGCGTGCGCATCGCGCACTCGCAGCTCGGCGTGGAGACCGACTACTGCCACCTCGCGACCATCGCTCCCGGGCTGCGCCCCGGCGTCGCGGTGCGCGCGCGACAGGTCGTCGGCGCCATCGGCAGCACCGGCCGCAGCACCGGTCCGCACCTGCACTTCGCGGTGCGGCGCGAGGGTGTCTTCGTCGATCCCGCGTCGATGCAGGGCACGCGTCCCGAGGTGCCGCCGGCGCTGCGCGCTCGCTTCGACGCCGAGGTCACGCAGGCCTCCGACGTCCTCGACACCATCGCCGTGGCCGGCGAGGCCCCGTCCGCGACCGCGCTCGCGACGGAGCCTCCCACGGGTCTCTCCGAGACCACGCCCACCGAGGCCGTCGACGACGGCGTCGACGACACCGACGGCGCCGACTGACGCGCTCAGCCGGTGCGGCTCCGGGCCGACGCGCCGAGCTCGGCCTCGATCTCTGCGCGGTGCGCGTCGATGGACCCGACCACGGGCACCCCGCCGTTCGCCCGGACCCACGCCGCCGCGCTGGACGCCCCCGCCCCGACGACGAAGCACGCGCGTCCGTCGCACACCTTCGCGTACCGGGCGAGGCGCTCGCGCGGGTCCGCTCCCTCGGTCCCGAGGCAGAACAGCACGCCGTCGGCGTCCGCGCGCACGAGGGAGTCCTCGACGGCCCGAGGCGAGGCGTCGCCGCCGAGCTCGACGCTGCGCACGCCCCAGGAAGCCATGGCGATGCCCGCGCCGTGCAACGTGGTGACGTCGCGCTCGCCGGCGATGCACGCGAGCAGCACCCGCCACCGCGGCGCCGCCGGCTGGACGATGCGCAACAAGCCCCGCGTGGCGTTCTCCAGGGTGCCTGCCGCGAGGGCGTACTTCGCCGCCTCGAGCCGCCCCTCGCGCCGCAGCGCCTCGGCCCGCGCCATCGCCGGCGCGTAGACGTCGTGAAACGTCTCCCATCCATTGCCAAGGAACGCGCCGCGCACGGCCTCGCGCGCGACGGCCACGGGGTCGCCCTCGGACACCGCGGCCACGAGGTGCTCCAGGGCCCGAGCGCGCACGTCGGCGCCCTCCGGGGGCAGCGGTGCGGGCTGCGGCGCGGGCGTCTCGAGGTCGATGCGCACGAGACGCGCGGCCTCGGAGATCGCCAGCCCCGCCTCGGTGAGCTCGCGCATGCGGCGCGCCGCCAGCATGTCGTCCTCGGTGTAGAGCCGGTACGCCGACGTCGTGCGCACCGGCGCGGGGATGCCGTAGCGCCGCTCCCACGCGCGCAGCGTCGCGGCGGGCACGCCGGTGGCCTCGGCGACGGCATGGATGCGGTAGCGGCCGACGGACTCCTTCATCGCCAGACCGCGCCCCCCTTGCTCCCCGCCAACGCCGCTGCCCACGCCGGCTTCCAGCTCGGCTGCTAGAGGGCCTGTGGTACGGGATTTCGAGCGTGCGCGGAAGCCCGAACGTGCGATGGTCGCACAGCGGACCTCGGACCATGATTCCTGCGCGCAAGGGGAGGCTGTTTCGAGCGTGGTTCGCGGGGCACGCACGTACGCGCCTGCACGATGCCTTCGCGGCGGTGCGGGCGTCGGGCCTCGACGGGGCCCGTGCGGCGCTCGCGGCGGGACCCGTGCAGATCGTCTCGAACCACACGTCGTGGTGGGATCCGCTGGTGGTGCTCTACCTCACCGAGCACGTGCTTCGCTGCGACGGCCACGCGATGATGGACGCCGCGAACCTTCGCCGGCTGCCCTTCTTCGCCCGCGTCGGGGCCTTCGGCGTGGACCGCACCTCGGCCGCCGACGGGGCCGCGGCGATCCGCTACGCCGCGCGGCTGCTCGACGCGCCGGGGCGCATGGTGTGGGTCTTCGCCCAGGGGCGCGAGCGTCCGGTGACCGAGCGGCCGCTGGCCTTCGAGGGCGGCAGCGCCGTCGTCGCGAAGGTGGCGGGATGCGTGACGGTCCCGGTGGCGCTGCGCTACGAGCATCGCGGCGAGGAGCGCCCGGAGCTGCTGCTCGCGTTCGGGGCTCCGCTGCCCGCGCCGCGCACGTCGGGCGACGGCCGGCGCGCCCAGGAGGCGTCGGTGCTCGCGTGCCTCGACACCATCGACGCCGCGCTCTGCGACGGCAGCGTCGACGGCTGGGAGCTCCTCGCGCGCACGACCCGCGGCCGCTTCGACGCGTGGGCCGAGCGGGCGCTGGCGGTGCTCGCGGGGTGACGCGGGGACGCGCCTAGAGAACGTGGATGCGGAAGAGCTGCTGGCCGAGCAGCACGAAGTCGCCGTTGCGCACGGTGCGCGGGCCGTTGAGCCGCACGTACGATCCGTTGGAGCTGCCGACGTCGGTGAGCGTGAGCTTGCTGTTGCCGAGCGCGAGCTGGCAGTGCAGGCCCGACACGTAGCCGTCCTCGGGGAAGAGGATGTCGCCGCGCTCGCGTCCGAGGTAGAGGCCGGTCACCGGCACCGGGAAGGCGCTGGTGTAGCTGTCGCGCCCCGTGACGAGGACGATCTTGCCGACGAGGCCGTCGGCGTCGGCGCCGATGCGCTCGGTGCCGTCGGGCTGCTTCGCCGCCGGGTGGAACGCCTCGAAGCGGAGGATCTCCTGCCCGATGCGGAACACGTCGCCGTCGCGCAGCTCCACGGGCTGCTGCCGCTCGATGCGGAGGTAGATGCCGTTGAGCGACCCCTCGTCGCGCACCGTCACCGAGCCCGGCGAGACGACGAAGGTCGCGTGCCGCGGCGACAGGAACGGGTCGCCGGTGAACACCGCGCTTGCATCGCGTCCGACGCCGTTCTCGCCCTCGAGGAGCGAGTGGTGCCCGCCCTCGGTGCCGTCGGGGCGGATCAGCACGAGGCGCGCGCGCTCGGGGCGGGCGGCCGCGGCCGGAGCCTCGGCGAGGGCGGGAGTCGGCGCCTCGACGACCGGCGCGATGACCGGCGCCGGGGGCGGAGGCTGCACGGCCGCAGGCGCTGGCGGGACCGCGGTCACCGTCGCCATGTCGAAGCCGCAGGTGATGCAGAACCGGTTGCCGCGCGGGTTCGGGCTCGCGCACTGCGGGCACGCCGACGGCATGGGACGCACCGACGGCGGCGGCGACGGCGCGGCCATGGGCGCCAGCACCGGCGCGGCGGCGGGCGGCGG
>CAIMWA010000162.1 GCA_903845045.1 uncultured delta proteobacterium
GCATCGTGATGAAGTCCATCGCGAAGAAGCCCGAGTCCCGCTACCAGTCGGCGAAGGAGATGGCCGAGGCGCTGGGGCACTGGTACGAGCAGCGGCACTCGCCTCCCTCGGCCGCCGCCATGCGCAACAGCCAGGCCCGCGCCGCCGCGCTGTCGGCCGATACGCCGGTCTTCGATCTCCGCCGCGGGGGGCGTCCGCCGCCCATCAACGCCCCGGAGCTCTCCGAGGACGACCCCGAGTACGTCGACCGCGCCGAGGCGACGGTGATGGTTCCGGTGCCGTTCCGCGGGGGCGATGACGGCGGCGACGACGCGGTGCCCGACGACGAGTTCTTCGACGACGGCTCGGTGTCCCGTGGCGGGTCGCGCCCGCCGTCGCCTTCGGCTTCGCGCGCTCCGCCGCCGCGCCGCATGCCGCCGCCGCCGGAGCCGCCGCGCATCTCGGTGCCGTCGCACACCGAGCTTCTCGAGTCGCCGCTCGACGCTCCGCCCATCGTGGTGTTCGCCGAGAAGAAGCCGCCGCCGTCGGACGAGACGTGGGCCAAGCTGCGCACGGACCTTCCGCCGAAGAGCGACGTGCTCAGCGAGGAGACGGGCGTGCCGGGGCGCGGGCGGCGGTGGTTCGTCGCGCTGCTCCTGCTCGTCGGCGTCATCGCGGGGGGCCTCGTGGCGCTGAGCGCCTTCGCGCCGCACACCTTCGCGCGCTGGATGCCGGGTGCGGGAGACGAGCCGCTGCCCCCGCCGGGTCCTCCGTCGACGGTGCGCTTCACGGATCCGGTGTCTACGAACGCGGCGCAGGACTCCGGCACCCGCACGCGCGACGCCGGGGTGCACGACGCAGGGCCGGTGGACGCGACGCCGATGGCGCCGCACGACGCGGGAGCTCCCGTGGTCGACGCGCCCGCCGCGACGGACGCGCCCGGCGACGTGGAGGAAGACGCCGTGGCCGCGCCCGCAGGCCGACACCACCGCCGCCGCCGCGCCGACTGAAGCGGGCGGTCTCGCCGCGCGCCGGTCAGCGGTTGTAGGGCTCGCCGCGGAGGATGGTGAACGCGCGGTAGAGCTGCTCGGCGAGGACGATGCGCGCGAGCCGGTGCGGGAGCGTCATCGCCGAGAGCGAGAGGCGCCACCGCGATCGCGCGCGCACGGCCTCGGGGAGTCCGTCGGCGCCGCCGAGGGCGAAGACGGGCACCGCCGCGCGATCGAGCAGCGCGCCGAGGCGCTCGGCGAAGGCCTCGGACGAGAGCGGACGTCCCTCGATCTCGAGGGTGACGAGCTCCGCGCGGGCACCCTGCGCGGCGATGCTGCGATCGAATTGGGCGACGACGCGGTCGTCGCGGTCGTCCTTGAGCTCGACCTCGGCGAGCTCGGCGTAGCGTCGGATGCGACCGTAGTAGTCGTCGAGGACGGCGCGCACCTCGGCCTCCTTGACGCGGCCGACCGGCGCGACGACGAGCTTCACGCCTCGGCGGGGCGGGAGGTCGCGTCGAAGGGGACGCGCGTGGCGTCCATCCAGAGCCCTTCGATGTCGTAGTGCTGCCGGGCCTCTTCGACGAAGACGTGCGCGATGACGTCGGTGAAGTCGACGAGCACCCACTGTCCCTGCTGCATGCCCTCGACGCTCGACGGGCGGTGGCCCTTCTCGCGCACGGCCTCGGTCAAGCCGTCGGCGATGGCGCGCACCTGCCGGTCGCTGCGCCCCGACATCACGACGAGGAAGTCGGCGTAGTCGACCTTGTCGCCGAGGTCGATGATCTCGATGCGTTCCGCCTTGCGGTCGAGGGCCGACGCCGCGATGGCGAGGGCGAGGTCCCGCGCGCCCTGGCGACGGTGCTCGGCCGCGGTGGCCGCGTCGCCGGTGAGCTCGGGACGCTTGCGCGGGGCACGCTTCGGCGCCGACGCCTTCACGGCCTTCGCGACGGACGCCGCGGCGGTCTTCGCCGGAGCCTTCTTGGGCGCGGCCACGGCCTTCGGCGCCGCCTTCGCGACGGCCTTCGCCGCGGGGGCCTTCTTCGCGGGAGCCCGCTTCGCCCCGGACGCGGACGCCCTCGTCGCGGGGACCTTCTTCGACGGAGCCTTCTTCGTCGCGGGCTCGGCGGCCTTCTTCGCCGGCGCCGCCTTCGCGGGAGCCGCCTTCGCAGGAGCCGCCTTCGCAGGAGCCTTCTTCGTCGCGGGCTTCGCGGCGGTCTTCGTAGAGGGCGCGGACTTCGCGCGGGGAGTCTTTCGTTCGGCCATTACCATCGCCTGCTTGTGCGTGCCGCGGAACCTGTGGCACGCACGAGCGCACCCCGCGAACGGGGCGCAGCATCGCACTCCCGGCGCCCGCCGCAAACCGCGAACGCCGCAAAACGACGCCTCCCCGATGTTCCTGCCAACGCCACGTCCGCTTCCGCTCGAGGGCGCTTCGCTCACGGTGCTGGGCGTCGAGAGCTCGTGCGACGAGACCGCAGCTTCGGTGGTGTGCGTCGACGCCGCGGGGGCCTGGGTGCGCTCCGACGTCGTCGCGACGCAGGTCGCCGAGCACGCGCCCTACGGCGGCGTCGTGCCCGAGATCGCCGCGCGGGCTCACCTTCGCGCGGTGGGTCCGGTGATCGAGCGCGCCGTGCGCGACGGCGGTGGATGGGGCGCCATCGACGCCGTCGCGGCCACCGCGGGCCCGGGGCTCATCGGCGCGCTGCTCGTGGGGCTGCAGGCCGCGAAGGCCGTCGCGTGGGCGCGGGGACTGCCGTTCGTCGGCGTGAACCACCTCGCGGGACACCTCCTCGCGCCGTTCACCCGCGTCGAGGGCGAGGCGTTCACGGCGCCGGCGTTTCCGTTCGTGGGGCTCCTCGCGTCGGGCGGGCACACGGCGATCTACCGCTGCGACGACGCCAGCACGATGCGCGAGCTCGGCGCCACGCGCGACGACGCGGCGGGCGAGGCCTTCGACAAGGTCGCCAAGATGCTCGGCCTGGGCTACCCCGGCGGCCCCGTGGTCGATCGCCTCGCGGCGCGCGGCGACGCCGACGCCGTGACGTTTCCGCAGGCGCTCCGCGGACGCTCGGTGGAGTTCAGCTTCAGCGGGCTCAAGACCGCCGTCGCCACGCACCTCGGCAAGCACGGTCCGCCGGCGACGGAGCAGGCGCTCTGCGACCTCTGCGCGGGCGTGCAGCGCGCCATCGTCGAGACCCTCGTGCGCAAGCTGCTCCTGGCCGCGCGCCTCGAGGGCGTGCCGCGGGTGGTCCTCGGCGGCGGCGTCGCCGCGAACCGCGGGCTTCGGGCCCACGCGGCCGCGGAGTGCGCGCGCGCCGGGGTGACGCTCGTCGTGCCGCCGCTCCGGGCGTGCACCGACAACGCGGCGATGATCGCCTACGCCGGTGCGGTCGCGCTGCGTGCCGGGCGCCTCGACGGCCTCGACCTCGACGCCCGCGCCTCGTGGCCCGTGGGATGAAGATCGACCCGGCAGCCGTGCGGATTTTGCGTCCCAGCGCGCCCTTGACGGGGGCCGCGCGGTAGGTGATTCCCGTCGCCGACGGCGCACCGCCGACCTCCACGGAGACCGCCATGGAAACCTCGACCGCCGCGCCCGCGCCGCCGGGACGCATCGTCCGCCCCCGGAACCAAGGGCTCTTCGGGCTCCCGCCGATGCTTCGCTACGCCGCGGATCGACGCATGGTGGGCATGATCCTCACGTTCTTCGCCCTCGAGACGTGGCAGTGGGTGGCGCCGCCGCAGTCGTGGTGGGTGAAGGTCCCGGTCTTCCTGGCGACCTGCGCGGTGTCCTTCCTCGGCGCCGTGGCGACGCACAACACGCTGCACTGCCCGGTGTTCCATGCGGGGTGGATGAACTCGCTGTGGCAGGTCGCGCTGACGCTCACCTACGGGCACCCGGTGTGCTCCTTCGTGCCGGGGCACAACCTCAGCCACCACCGGCACACCGAGACGCGCCGCGACATCATGCGGACCAGCAAGGCCCGCTTTCGCTGGAACCTGCTGAACCTGTTGTTCTTCGCGTCGAGCATCTCGTCGACGATCCTCGGCGCCGAGATCGGCTACCTGCGAGCGACGTGGCGCCGGCGTCCGCGCTGGGGGCGGCAGCTGCTGCTCGAGACGTCGGTGTGGCTCGGGCTCCTCGCGGTGCTCTTCGTCGTCGATTGGAGGAAGGCCCTCGTCTACGTGATGATCCCGCACGCGTACGCGGCGTGGGGCATCGTGACGATGAACCTGCTGCAGCACGACGGCTGCGACCCCGAGTCGAAGGTCAACCACTCGCGCAACTTCGTGGGAGCGGCGCTCAACTGGTGGACGTTCAACAACGGCTACCACACGATCCACCACATGCGCCCGGGGCTGCACTGGAGCCTCGCTCCCGAGGCGCACGCCCGCCTCGTGGCGCCGTTCGTCCACCCGGCGCTCGAGCAGACCAACCTGCCGCGCTACGTGTTCGGTCAGTTCGTCGTGCCCGGGGGGCGCAAGCGCTTCGACGGGACGCCGCTGGTGCTGCAGGACCCGGGCGCCGACGAGCCGTGGTTCGACCTTCCCGCCGAGGGCGGCGGGGCGGCGCAGACAGCTTGATGGACGTGCATCCGGCACGTTGACGACATGCAAGCGCGGTGGGGGTGCATTGACCACCGCCGCGATCTGCCTTTCACTGCGGCTCCCCAAAGGAGCGTGGTCCGGTTTCGTCCGCGAATGTTTGCGCGACGGCTCCCACGCGATCGTGGACGCCTAGGAGAGACGCGTGAAGAAGAAGAAATTGCTTTGGTTGCTGCCTGCGGTGTTCGCCGCAGCCTGCGGCGGCAACACCGACAACACCAACATCACCATCGTGGATTCGGGGAGCGTCGACGACACGGGCTCCCCGACGGACACGGGCTCGCCGACGACGGACACGGGCACGCCGACGAAGGACACCGGCACCGCGACGGACACCGGCACGCCGACGGATGACACCGTCACGGTGACCGACACCGGCACGCCGACGGACGACACCGTCACGGTGACCGACACCGGCACCGCCGACGACGGCGGCACCGTCACCGACCTCGGCCTGAACTTCGACGCGGTCGTCGAGGATCGTCCGGCCGTCGACAGCGGTCCGCTCCTCGACGTGGGCGTGCTGCCCGACGTGCCGATGTGCCCGACGGGCCGTCTGGCCTGCGGCGGCGCGTGCGTCGATACCAGCACCGACGGCACCAACTGCGGCGCCTGCGGCGTCGTGTGCCCGACGGGCCAGAGCTGCCAGGCGGGCTCGTGCCACGTGACCTGCGCGACGGGCCAGACGGCCTGCGGCAGCACCTGCGTCACCCTCGCCAGCGACTCGAACAACTGCGGCGCCTGCGGCACGGTCTGTCCGACGGGCCAGATGTGCAACGCCGGCGCCTGCGCCATCACCTGCGCCTCGCCGCGGACGGTGTGCACCAGCGGCGCGTCGATGAACTGCGTCGACACCCTCACCGACGCCACGAACTGCGGCGCCTGCGGCAACGCCTGCGCCACCGGCCAGAGCTGCGTGGCCGGCTCCTGCCGCCTCGTCTGCACCGGCGGACAGGTCGTCTGCGGAACGGCGTGCGTCGACGTCGGCACCAGCACCGCGAACTGCGGATCCTGCGGTCACGCCTGCACCGGCACCGACACGTGCGCGGCCGGCGTGTGCGTTCCGACCTGCGCCACGGGCCAGACGCTCTGCGGGACGTCCTGCGTCGCGACGCAGACCGACTCGACGAACTGCGGCACCTGCGGGCACGTGTGCCCGATGGGCCAGGCCTGCGCGGCCGGTGTCTGCGCCTGCCCGACGGGCCAGACGCTCTGCGGTACGAGCTGCGTCTCCACGGCGACGGACGTCGCGAACTGCGGCACCTGCGCCCACGCCTGCACCGGCGGCCAGACCTGCGCCGCGGGCGTGTGCTCCACGGCGGCCCCGGCGAACGACCTGCCGAACAACGCGACGGTGATCGCCCTCGGCGCGCCCTCGCAGACCATCACCGGCACGACGACCAACTCGACGAACCAGTCGGGCTGCAACCCGGGCACCGGCGGCACCGCGGGCGACGTGTTCTACCGCTTCACGCTCACCGCGCGTGAGGTCGTCTACGTCGACACGTTCACCACGGGCTTCGACACGGCGCTCGCCTTCGCGACCAGCGCCGGCACCGCCATCGCGGGCACCTGCACCGACGACTCGTGCGGCGGCGTGCAGACGCAGATCGCGCGGGTCTTCGATCCGGGCACGTACCTCGTCGTCGTGACCGGCTACTACAGCGCGAGCGGTCCCTTCACGCTGCACTTCCAGCACCTCGCGGTGGGCAACGGTACGCCGGTGCAGATCACGAACACCGCCGCGGGCATGCAGACGTTCAACGGCACGACGGCCGGCACCGGCGTCCTGACCGAGAGCTGCACGGGCGCTCCGGGTCCGGACAACTCGTACTGGTTCATGACCTGCCCGACCTTCGCGGCCACGAACCTCTACGCGACCACCGTCGGCTCGACGACGTGCTGGGACACCGTCGTCGAGCAGCGCAGCGCGGCGCGCACCGCGAACGTCTGCAACGATGACTCCGGCGTCGGCACCTGCGGCGTGCAGTCGACCGCCACCGGCGTCGTGCCGGCGGGCGCGGGTCTGAGCACCATCAACGTCGACGGCTACTCCGCCACCTCGCTGGGCGCGTACACGCTCATCGTCGACTTCGGCGCG
Source organism: uncultured delta proteobacterium (assembly GCA_903845045.1). Classification (GTDB taxonomy): domain Bacteria; phylum Myxococcota_A; class Polyangia; order Polyangiales; genus SCUS01. Next base: position 6,676 of record CAIMWA010000162.1, read on the forward strand.
TGCACCGGCACGCAGTCGCTCTGCGCCGCGACCTGCGTCGACCTGACCTCGAACACGGCGAACTGCGGCCGCTGCGGCACCTCGACGACCTGCACCAACCTGCAGACCGACAACGCGAACTGCGGCGGCACCTGCCGTGCGCTGCAGACCGACAACGCCAACTGCGGCGCCTGCGGCACCGTGTGCTCCGGCGCGAACACCTGCCAGGCGGGCAACTGCCGCCCGGCGAACGACCTCATCGCCGGCGCCATCGTGATCCCCGTGACCACTCCGCAGACGACGCTCACCGGCACCACGGTGAACTCCACGAACCAGGCTGCCTGCGGCAGCGGCGGCGACGTGTTCTACCGCTTCACGCTCACCGGGCGCGAGGCCGTGTACGCCGACACCTACGGGGCGGCCTACGACACCGAGGTCGGCTTCGCGAACTCCACCGGCACGCTCATCGCGGGCACGTGCAACGACGACAGCTGCGGCGGTACGCAGAGCCAGACGTTCACGGAGCTCGACGCGGGCACGTACTACGTCGTGGTGAGCGGCTTCGGCGGCACCACCGGCGCGTTCAACCTGCGCTTCCAGCACCTCGCCATCGGCGCGACGTCGACCCCGGCCGGCCAGATCGGCGCGGGTTCGTCGACGCTCGCCGCGACGACGACGACGGCCAGCCCGAACAACAACGTCGGCTGCGGCTACGGCGTCGGTCCCGGTACCTGGTGGTACTGGCTGACCTGCCCGGGCGCCGCGGCGGGAACGCTCTCGGCGACCACCTGCAGCCGCGCGTCCTTCGACACCACGCTGGGTCTCCGCAACGGTGACGGCACCGGCGGCGGCTGCAACGACGACACCGGCGGCACCTGCGGCGTGCAGTCGACGCTGTCGGCGACGGTGAGCGCGGGACCGGGCTTCCACGCCCTGTTCCAGAACGGCTACAGCACCGCCGGCTACGGCGCGTACACCATCGCCGTCACCCGCCCGTGAGCTGACCGCTCCGCCGGCTGCGCGGGCGCCTCGCCTCGAGGTTGCCCGCGCCACGGCGCCCCTTCGATCCTCGCCCCCTCCCCATCCAAATCCGCACCGCAGCGATGGTAGCGTCGCGCGCGATGCAGACCACCGGATCGGCCTCTCCCTCCACGACGGATCCGAACGCTCCGAAGGAGCACCCGCGCGGCCTCTACGTGCTCTTCGGGGCCGAGGCCTGGGAGCGCTTCTCGTACTACGGCATGCGGGCGCTGCTGGTGCTCTACATGACCCGGCACCTGCACTTCGACCGCCCCCACGCGCTCGCGGTGTACGCGCTCTACACGGGCCTCGTGTACCTCACGCCGCTCTTCGGCGGAGCGCTCGCCGACGGCGTGCTGGGGCGGCGCAAGGCCGTGCTCATCGGCGGCATCCTGATGGCGCTCGGCCACCTCGCGATGGCCTTCGAGCCGCTGCTCTACGTCGCGCTCGGGCTGCTCATCGTCGGCAACGGGTTCTTCAAGCCGAACATCTCCACCATCGTCGGCGGGCTCTACGCCGAGCACGACACGCGGCGCGACGGCGGCTTCACGATCTTCTACATGGGGATCAACCTGGGCGCGTTCTTCTCGCCCATCGTGTGCGGCTTTCTCGGCGAGAAGGTCGGCTGGCACTTCGGCTTCTCGGCCGCGGCCGTGGGCATGGGCGCGGGCCTCGCGGTGTTCGCGCTCTGGCAGCGTCTGCTCGGCGACGTGGGCCTGCCGCCGGGGCGCGTTCCTGCGAAGCAGACGGCGGGCGAGGGGGCGTACCGCGAGGGCGCCGTCGATGGTCCCGCGCCGGTGCTGCTGCTCAAGAAGGACTACGTCGACGTGCTGGTGTGGGTGGCCGGCGGCGTGGGCGTCGTGCTCGCCGCGCTCGCCCTCGCGCGGGTGCTCGGACCGTACTGGGCGCAGGTGGGCAGCGGCGGGCGCAGCGCCCTCGGCCTCGCGTTCGTCGGCGGCGTGTTCTATCGGCTGTTCCGCGGGGCGACGGGCGACGAGGCGCAGCGCATCGGGGTGATCATCATCCTGTGCCTGTTCAACATCTTCTTCTGGATGGGCTTCGAGCAGGCGGGCGGCACCATGACGCTCTTCGCCGACGCGCAGACCGACCGTGCGCTCGGGTGGACCTCGATGATCGCCATCGTCGTGGTGATCCTCGCCGCGGCGGCGAACATCTGGGCGTCGACGCGGGAGCAGACGCACGCCCGCGGGTTCTGGGGCGCCGTCGCCGCGCTCTTCGTCGTCGCCGCGGCGATGGTGGCAGGTCCGGGCGTCGTCGAGCTCGTCGCGCACGGGCGATACGAGATCCCGGCCGCGCAGTTCCAGGCCATCAACCCGCTGCTCATCGTGGCCCTCGGACCGCTCTTCTCGAAGATGTGGATCGCCCTCGATTCGGGGCGCTTTCGCACGTCGACGCCGACGAAGATGGCCATCGGCATGATCGTGCTCGGCCTCGGCTTCGTCGTGATGTACGCCGGGCAGTCGCTCGCCGGCGTTCAGGGGCACGTGTCGCCGGTGTGGCTCGTCGCGGTGTACGCGATCCACACCGTCGGCGAGCTGTGCCTGTCGCCCATCGGGCTCTCGATGGTCACGAAGCTCGCGCCGGCGCGCGTGGTGTCGCTCGCCATGGGGCTTTGGTTCACGTCGTCGGCGGTGGCCAACTACCTCGCCGGGCGCCTCGAGGAGCTGCTCTCGACGAGCCACACGCCGATCTACCTGTTCCTCGTGGCGAGCTCCATCGGACCCGCGCTGGTGCTGCTCGCGCTCACGCCGGTGCTCAAGCGCTGGATGCACGGCCGCGACTGAGCGACGGCCCCCGCCTCAACGTGCCGTCAGCGCGCGCGTCGCCACGGACACCCCGCCGCGTCCGTCGTCCAACACGAACCAGAACGACGCAGTGCCCGCCTGCGAAGGCGCGGTCCAATGCATCGCGAGGTCCGACGTGACGGTCTCCGAGGGGTCGCCGACGGTCTCGCCGGCGAGCGTTCCGACGGTGGTGTAGTACCGCGCGGTGAGGCGCTCGGGCACCGAGACGCCGCCGTCGGAGCCGCCGCTCAGATAGGTCTCGCGCGCGCTGGCCGCGGCCACCACGCGGAGGGTGTGCTCGCAGGTGACGCCGGGCGCGCAGACCCGCACCGTGGACGATCCGTCGGCGGGCCATGGCATGCCGTCGAGGAGCACGTCGTCGAGGCCGGGGTTGGCGTTGCGATCCGAGGCGCGAAGGTGGAGCGTGCGCGTGGCCTCCCACGACTCGCTGCCCGCGCAGTGCCCGACGCCGGCGTCGTCGACGGTGGCCGCGCCGCCCGCGCAGACCTCGAAGCGCAGCGCGACGGGGACGGACGCCGACCCGATGGGGAACGCCGGCGCGTCGAGGGTGAAGTCGGCGCCGTCGCCGCGCCGCACGAGCGTCGAGTCGCAACGAAAGTCACCCGGCGTCTCCTCGCCTTGCACCGGCGGGCACGCGACCCAGCGCACCGACACCGCGCGCGACTGCGGATCGGCGGTGACGACGCGCACGCGGGTGCCCGAGCCCGGCGCGATGTCCGGCGGATCGAGGGTGATGGCGAGCACGCGCAGGCCGGTGATGCGCCAC
>CAIMWA010000163.1 GCA_903845045.1 uncultured delta proteobacterium
ACTTTCCTACCCCCGTCCCCTACGGCGCGGCGGGGAGCGCGAAGGTGTCGACGACGCGCTCGAAGGTGCGCGGCGCGAGGCCCGAGAGCGCGGCCACGGCGCACGCGGCCACGGCGACGGCCAGCGCCACGCCCATCGCGCGGGCACGCCCGCGGCGGTCGCGGACCACGGCGTCGACGAGGGGGTCCGAGCGGTCGCGGTCGGTGCGCAGCGCGTCCCAGCTCGCGTCCGTGGGCGGCGGGAGCACCGGAGGAGCGAGCACGATGGGCGGCAGCTCGAGCGGCGACAGCGGCAGCAACGACGCCAACGGCGGCGCGGGCATCGTCGCCGTGCGCGGGACCGCGGTCACGGGCACCGGCGGCACCGGGACCGTCGCGCCGGGCTTCTCGCGGCGCTTGAGCTCGAAGATCACGGTGCCGGTGACCACGGGGTTCAGCGGCGTGCGCGCGGGCGGCTCCGGCGTCTGCACCGGGGCGTCGGCGCCCAGCCGCGCGGCGAGGCGGCCCGTGGCGAAGACCCCGCTCGACGGGCGGCGCGAGGGCATCTGCCGCGTCTCGCCGTCGAAGTCCTCGAGGGAGTCGCTCCCCGTCGCGGCGCGCAGGCCCATGGACGCGAGGTCCGGCACCCGCGGCGCGCGCAGGTCGAAGCCCGCCGGCGGGCGCACCGACGCCGCGTGCCCCGGGAGCTCCCCGGGACGCACCGTGCGCCGCACGGCGTCGCGCTCGCGCTGGAGCTTGTCGCGCGCCACGAGGGCGATGAACTGGCCCACCTCGCGGCGCGTCGCGATGTGGTGGCCGAAGGCACGCTCGATGGCGTCGCCGAAGGCCGCGGCGGTCGGAAAGCGGTCGTCGGGGTTCCGCGCGAGGGCGCGGCGGCAGAAGGCGTCGAGGGCGGCGGGAACGTGCGGGGCGAAGTCCTCGAGGGAGCGGTAGTCGTCGGCGGCGGCGTCCTTGAGCACCGCGGCGCTGCGCGACGGAAGGCACCGGCGCAGCGCGAGGGTCTCCCAGAGCGTGACGCCCATGGAGAAGACGTCGGCGCGGCGGTCCACCGGGCGCCCGTGCACCTGCTCCGGGGCCATGAAGGGAAAGCCCCCGCGCACGGCGGTGTTGCCCCGCGCCGAGGCGTGCAGCGCCGCCCGCGCGAAGCCGAAATCGACGATGCGCGACGAGCCGTCGACGCCGAGCAGGATGTTCTGCGGCGTGGCCGCGCGGTGCACGAGGCCGAGGTCCTCGCCGTCGGGGCCGCGGAGCTCGTGCGCGGCGTCGAGGCCCGCGAGCGCGTCGAGCACCACGCGCAGCACGATGCCCAGCGGAACGTCGCGGTGGAGCGACATCGCCGCGCGCTGCACCGTCGCGAGGGTGTCGCCCTCGACGTAGTCCATCACCATGAACGGGCGCGCGCCCTCGGAGCCCACGTCGATGATCGCCGCGGTGTTCGGGTGATGCAGCCGCGACGCCACGCGCGCCTCGTCGAGGAACATCGCGACGACCTCGCGGTCGTTGCACAGCGCGGCGTGCAGGAGCTTCACCGCGGCGAGGCGCGCGAAGCCCGCGGCGCCGGTGCCCCGCGCGAGGTAGACGCTCGCGAGGCCGCCCTCGCCCAGCAGGGTCACGAGCTCGTAGCGGCCGATGCGGGCCGGAAGCATGGACTGTTGCGACGCAGCACGCGCCATCACTCGTGCGCCCATCGGGATGCACTCCTCGCGACCCGCCGTACTCGGGAGCCTCTCTCCGAAACGGGGGACTCTTCACCGATACGGCCGTTCGGGTGCCCGTCTCAACGGTGTGAATTTGCACACCTTTCGAATTGTCGTCGGGCCTGCGCGGGGGTGCGGCGACGCCTACCTTTCGGGCTGCGCCGCGCGCCGCCGCAGGGCGTTCGGAAATGCGCTACGCCCCCGGGGAGCTTCGAGGCTTCCGGGGGCGCGCGGGGCGTCGGCGGGGCTGCGGGCGGCGGGCTCAGCGGCCCCAGCGTCCGCGGCCCTCGAAGACCGGCGCGTGGCGCAGCTCGACGTGCTCGCGGTGGAGCTCCCGCTCCATGCGCGGGGCGATCTGCCGGCCGAAGCGCTCCTCGTGGCGCGGGAGGAGGACCGGCGCCGGGCGCACGGCGAGCTCGGGGCGCGGCAGCACCTGGGGCAACACCCGGGGCAGCACCGGGGGCATCACCCGCGGCATCGCGACGACGGGCTGGTGCACCCGCGGCACGACGACCACCGGCTGCGCCGCGCGCTCCCGCTCGAAGCCCCGCGGCATGCCCTGCGCCTGGGCGGCGGACGATCCGAGACCGACGGTGGCGAGCACGGCCACGAGCGCGGAACCAGCAACGAAACGGGACAGGCGGGGAAAGTTCATGATGGGCCTCCTTCGAGCGGAACATCCTCTCCGACGACGGAGCGGCGCCGATCCCTACGGAGGCCCGTGCGGATTCTTCGGAGGGGGGCTTCAGGGGAGCGAGGCGGGCGTCGCGGTCGCGGCGGGCGGCGCGGGGTTCTCGCACACCGCGGGGGTCAGCGCCCCGCCGCGCACGTGGAAGCGCCACACGCCCGGCACGCCGACGTTCGACTGCGTGCAGACGCCGAGGATGCCCGCCGTGCGCGACGTGGGCAGCGCGTAGAACGTGGTGCTGTCGCCGGCGTCGAAGCCCACCTGCGCGGGCGTGCCGCCGAGGCCGCCGGAGCCGCTCGAGGCGTCGCCGGTGGTCCACTCGCAGCGCGTGTAGCGGAACTCGAGGTCGAAGTCGCCGGGCGCCGCGATGCCAGGGCTCGTGATGAGCACCTGGAAGGTGTTGAGCTTGTCGATGTGCGACCCGTAGTAGCCGACGTTGTCCCAGGTGACGGCGATGCGTCCGGGCTCCACGGCGAAGCACACGTTGTTGTTCGTGGGCTGGCCGCCGCCGCGCGTGTCGACGTCGGCCCACCACGGCGCGATCATCGGCTGCGACGCGATGGGGAACGGCGCCGGCGTGAACGTCGAGATGCCCGCGGCGAAGGAGATGTTGCCGTTGTTGTTCACGTACATCGACGTGTACGTGTTCGCGAAATAGTGCAGCCCCATGGGGAACGCCGTCGAGATGTCGATGGCCGCCGGCGGCCCCGCCGTGGTGTTCGTCGGACCGCCCCAGGACCCGTCGTCGTTCGGCGGCAGGCAGCTCGTGCCGATGCCCGTCGGTCCGCCGAAGGTGCGCACGATGAGCGGGCACGCGCCGGCGCTGCAGGTGCCCGTGCGGCACGTGTTGCCGCAGATGCCGCAGTTCGTCGGCGACGTGAGCAGGTCGACCTCGCAGCCGTTGTCGGCGTTGCCGTCGCAGTCGCCGCGGCCGGCGGGGCAGAGCGCGCTGCAGCGTCCGCGCACGCACGACGAGGCGCCGGCGGTGGTGGCCGCGGGGCACGCCGTGCCGCAGGTGCCGCAGTTCGTGACGGAGTCGAGGGGCGCCTCGCAGCCGTCGGCGGGGAGCCCGTTGCAGTCGCCCCAGCCCACCGCGCACACGTAGTTGCACGCCCCGGTGGTGCTGCACGACGGGAACGCGTTGGGGCGGGCCCCGCACATGGTGGTCCCGCACAGCAGCGACGTCACCGCCACGCGCACCTCGCAGCCGTCCGCCGCGAGGCCGTTGCAGTCCTCGTAGCCGACGTTGCAGTGGAACCCGCAGGTCGAGCCCGTGCACCCCGCCGTCGCGTTGGCGCGCGCCGGGCACGCCGTGTCGCACCCGCCGCAGTGCAGCGGATCGCTCCGCGTGTCGACGCACGCACCGCCGCACACCACGGAGCCCGTGGCGCACGAGAGCACGCACGCGCCGGCGCTGCAGATGCGATCTCCGGTGCACGCGGTGCCGCACGCGCCGCAGTTCGCGGCCGTGTCGATGCGCGCCTCGCAGCCCGTCGCCGGGTCGTGGTCGCAGTCGCCGAAGCCCGGCGTGCACGCCGCCACCGCGCACGCCCCGGCGGTGCAGGCCGCGGTGCCGTTGGCCACGCTGCACGCCGTCGCGCAGGCGCCGCAGTGCGACGGGTCCGCTCCGAGGTCGGCCTCGCAGCCGTTGGCCGCGTCGCCGTCGCAGTCGCCGAAGCCCGGGAGGCAGTGCGTCGTGCACGTCGCCCCGGAGCACGCCGCGGCGGTGTGCGCGAGCACGGGGCACGCGCCGTCGCAGGTTCCGCAGTGCAGCGCGTCGCCGCCGAGGTCGGCCTCGCAGCCGTTCGCGGCGTTGCCGTCGCAGTCGGCGAAGCCCTCGACGCAGCGCATGCCGCAAGCGCCCGCGGCGCAGGTCGAGACGGCGTGGGCGCGCTCGGGGCACGCGGTGCCGCACGCTCCGCACTGCGCCACGGTGGTCTGCAGGTCGGTCTCGCAGCCGTTCGTCGCGTCGTGGTCGCAGTCGCCGCGGCCCGTGGAGCACGCGATGCCGCACACCCCGGCGGTGCACGTGGCGCTGCCCCCGGCGGGCGTGGCGCACGCGTGGCCGCACGCGCCGCACTGGCCGACGTCGGTCTGCAGGTTCGACTCGCAGCCGTTCGTCGCGTCGTGGTCGCAGTCGCCGCGCCCCGTCGCACAGGACTTTCCACACACCCCGGCGGTGCACTGCGCGCTGCCGCCGACGGGCGTGGCGCACGAGGTCCCGCAGGCGCCGCAGCGCGACGCGTCGTTCTGGAGGTCCGTCTCGCAGCCGTTGTCGGTGTTGCCGTCGCAGTCGCCGAAGCCCGCGTTGCAGCCGATGCGGCACGCGCCCGCGGTGCACACGCCGGCGGCGTTGGTGCTGCCGGGGCAGGTGTGCCCGCACTGGCCGCAGTGCGTGGTGCTGCTCTGCAGGTCGGTCTCGCAGCCGTTGCGCGGGTTGTCGTCGCAGTTGCCCACCTGCGGCGTGCACGGGAGCTGGCACTGCCCCGCGGCGCAGCGGTAGTACGGGTTGATGACCTGGCAGTCGTAGTCGGCCACGCACTGCACGCGGCACATGCCCTCGAGGCAGTAGAGCCCGTCGGCGCAGTCGCTGGTGTAGCGGCACTGGGCCTGCGTCGTCGCGGGCTGGCACGCGCTGACGTTCGGGCGGTCCGTCGCCTGGCAGCGCTGGCCGGTGGGACAGTCGCGGTCGACGTGGCACGCGATGCGGCACACGGTGTCGGCGCACACCGACCCCGACGCGCAGTCGCTGTCGTAACGACACCGTCCAGCAGGCGGGTCGGGGTTCACCGAACAGCCCAGGAAGACCACCAGCACGGCGAGGAGACGAAAGCGAGCGCCCATGGAGCGCACCATATCGCGCTCCGGGGCCGCGCGGGGTGCGGAGGCTGCGCCCGACGCGCATCGGAGTCAGGAACCATCGCAACGCGAGCGCCCCGGCCCCCGCGGTCTGCGATACGATGAGCGGCTCCGACCCATGCGCCGCCCCGCCCTCACGCTCTGCCTCGCCCTCGCCGCCCTGGGCTGCGACGACGGAGGGGCGTCGACGCCGGCGCCCTCGCCCACCGCCGACGCGGGGATCGCATCGTCCACCTTCGACCCGGCGCAGCGCTACGCGGCGATGTGCGCGTCGTGCCACGGCGAGGCCGGCGAAGGGGGGCTCGGCACGCGCCTCGTCGACTCGCCGCGCAGCGTCGCCGAGCTCGCGCAGATCATCGGCGAGCGCATGCCGCAGGGGAACCCCGACGCGTGCCGCGGCGACTGTCCGCCGTCCCTCGCGCGGTACATCAAGACCAACTTCACCTCGGCGGCGCTGGCGTGCGCCACGGTGCCTGCGTCGGTGCGGCGGCTGCGGCTCCTCACGCGCCGCGAGTACCGCGCGACGGTGCGCGACCTCCTCGCCATCCCCGCGCCCACGGCGGGCTCCGTGGGACCCGCGGGCGCCGACCCCGCGTGCGTGCGGCGGCGCTTCGCGTACGCCACGACGGCGACGTTCCACACGGTGAACGTCGCGGGATCGTTCAACGGATGGTCGCCCACGGCGTGGCCCATGACCTGGGTTCCGAGCGCCCACGAGTGGCAGCTCGACCACGATGTCCCCGACGGAACGTACGGCTACAAGTTCGTGCTCGACGGCACGCAGTGGGTCACCGATCCGCGCGCGACGACGTCCATGCCCGACGGCTTCGGCGGGCAGAATTCGACGTTCACGCAGCGATGCGCCCCGGCCGACGCGGGCGCTCCGTCGACGCCCTCGGGGGCCGACCCGGTGGAGCTCGCGACGGCGGCGCTCCCGGTGGAGTCGCGCCCCGCGGGCTACGCCTTCGACAACGACGCCGACACGGCGCTGGTCACGTCGGTGCACGTCAACGAGTTCCTGCGCGCGGGCTCGGCCCTCGTGACGGCGGCGGCCCCGCGGCTGCGCGCGCTCGCGGGCTGCGACGCCACGGGCACCGACGCTTCGGCGTGCGCGAACGCCCTGGTGCGCGGCTTCGGCACGCGGGTGTTCCGGCGGCCGCTGACGGCGTCGGAGATGCAGCGCTACGGGGCCCTCGTGACGGGCGCGCGCGACGTCGACCAGGGCCTCGCGCGGGCGGTGCGCACGATGCTGCTGTCGCCGGCTTTCCTGTACCGCTCGGAGCTCGGCGTGGCGCAGCCCGACGGCACCTGGCGGCTCACGCCCTACGAGGTGGCCACGGCGCTCTCGTACACGTACTGGGGCACCACGCCCGACGCCGCGTTGCTGACGTCGGCCTCGAACGGAACGCTCGACACGTCCGCGGGCATCGAGCGCGAGGCGCGGCGGCTGCTGGCAGATCCGCGCGCGCGGGATCAGCTCGGCGTCTTCGCGCTGCAGTGGCTCGGCGTCGAGACCGTCGCGACGACGCCGCGCAACGCGATGCTGTTCCCCGACTTCACCGACGCGGTGCGGGCGTCGATGCTCGAGGAGGCGCGGCGCTTCGTGACGTCGGTGGTCTTCGACGGCTCGCACCATTTCGCGGACCTGTTCACGGCGACGACGACCTGGGCCGACGCCACGCTCGCGACGTACTACGGGCTGCCCGCGGTGACGGGGACCGGGTTCCAGCAGGTGACGCTCCCCGCGGCGCGGCAGGGCGGCGTGCTTAGCCTCGGCGCGGTGCTCACGCGCTACGCCCACAGCGACCAGGGATCGCCGATCCTGCGCGGGTCCTTCGTGCGGCAGAGCCTGTTGTGCCAGCAGTTTCCGCCGCCGCCGCCGAACGCCGGGGGCGTGCCCGACGTCGACCCCAACGCGACCACGCGGGAGCGCTTTCGACAGCACACGGCGAACCCCGCGTGCGCGACGTGCCACCGCTACATCGACGGCGTGGGCTTCGGCTTCGAGCGCTTCGACGCCGTGGCGCACCTGCGCGACATGGAGAACGGCCACGCCATCGACGCGACGGGGACCATCTACGACCTCGAGCGCTTCGGCGCGGGCACGCAGTACGACTTCACCACGCTGCCGCAGCTCGCGGGCACGCTCGCGCAGAGCGACGCCGCGCGGGGGTGCTTCGTGCGGCAGTACTACCGCTTCGCGCGCGGGTTCCGCGAGACGGCGGAGCAGCGGTGCGCGGTGCTCGACGTGACGCGGCGGTTCCACGCGGCGGGCGACGACGTGCGCGAGCTCATGGTCGCCGTCACCCTCGCCCCCGACTTCGTGCTGCGGAGGACCGCCCCGTGAAGCTCTCCCGCCGTCGCTTGTTGCAGGGGGTGCTGGGCGCGGCGTCGGCGCTCCCGTTCGGCCTCGCGGCGCGGCGCCTCGCGCGGGCCGACGCGTGCGGACGCGCCTCGCGGGTGATCTTCTTCTACTTCCCCGACGGCATCGCGGGGCGCTCGCAGAACGGCGACCCGAGCCTCTGGAGCCCGTCGCAGAGCGGCGGAACGATCAACCTCGGCGAGCTGCTCATGCCCCTCGGCGCCCTCGCGTCGGAGTGCGTGTTCCTCAACGGCATGTCCATGGGGAGCACCGACGAGGGCAGCCACCCGGGCGGCGCGAAGAAGCTCCTCACCGGCGTCGACGGCGGCAACGGCGAGTCCGTCGACCAGTACCTCGCGCGCACCGTGGGCCACGCATCGCCGTTCCGGCACCTGTACCTCGGGGCCATGGCGACGCAGAACAACGCCTCGGGCGACAAGTTCATCTCGTACCCGAGCGCCGGCGTGACCATCGCCCCCGAGGACGACCCGGTGAACGCCTTTCGCCGCATCTTCAGCGGCGCCGGCAGCGTCGGACCGTCGCCCACGGTGGACGGCGGCGTCACCTCCCCCGTCGACGCGTCGACGCCCACGGACTCGGGCGCGAGCGACGCGGGTGTCGGCAGCGATGCCGGTGCGACGACGCCGGTTCCCGCGACGGACAACGTCGGTGACGGCCTCGCCCTCGACACTTCGATCACCGACCTCATGGAGCTTCGCGCGGCGCTCGGCGGCGTCGAGCGCACGAAGCTCGACGTGCACCTCGACGCCCTCCACGAGGTGCAGGACCGCCTGCGCAACCTCGCGATGACCACCCCGGTGACGCCGACGGACGCGGGCTCCATGGTGATGCTCCCGGGCACCGACGCGGGCATGTCGATGATGACCGCGGCGCCGCCGGCGAATTGCGCGATGCCATCGCTGGGCTTCGATCCGCCGACGGGCGCGGGGCTCTTCGCGCCGGAGAACTTTCCCGGCGTGCTGCGCGCGCAGATCGACACCATGGTGCTGGCCATGGCGTGTGGCATGAGCCGCGTGGGGGTGATCCAGTCGTCGCAGCACACCAGCGAGCTCATCATGAGCCGCTTTCGCGGCAGCGAGATGTACGACCCGATGTTCGACATGCGCAGCCATCAGGCCTCGCACTACGGCGCCCGGCAGGACCGCACGAACCGCCTCTTCACCGACTACGTGAAGCAGATCCGCTGGTGGGTGTCGCAATTCGCGTATCTGTTGGAGGCGCTGCGGGCGCGCCCCGAGGGCGACGGCACCATGCTCGACCACTCGCTGGTGCTGCTGTGCTCCGAGGTGTCCGATGGCAACACGCACAGCCATCACGACATGCCCTTCGTCCTGGCGGGTCGCGGGGGCGGCTGCGTGTCCCCGGGGCGCGTGCTGAACCTCGATGGACGGCGCCATGGCGACCTGTTGGCCACCATCGCCCAGGCCATGGGCGCCAACGTTCCCACCTGGGGCGATGCCGGGTCGGGCATTCTCTCGCTGGGGTAACGGGTTGACGCGGTGCGACACGGGGACGGTTTCAACAAGTTGCCAATCCGTGAAGCGCCCTCGCAAGTGCGCGTAATCACGTCGCAGAACCGCCCGAAATTGCGGATGTTGAAATGTTGAAACCGTCCCCAGGGGTCGTTCGCCACGTCGCCCTGCTGCGCGGCATCAACGTCGGCGGCAAGAACCTCCTCCCCATGAAGGAGCTCGTCGCCTTGTGCGAAGAGGCCGGCGCCGCCGAGGTCTCGACGTACATCCAGAGCGGAAACGTGGTCTTCACCGCGAGCAAGGACGTCGCCGCGCGCCTCCCGGCAACGCTCGCGGCCGCCATCGCGCGCACCCGCGGGCTCGCCGTTCCCGTGGTCGTGCGTGAAGGAAGCGAGCTGGCGCGCGTCGTCGCGTCGAACCCCTTCGCGGGGGACGGCAACGAAGACGCGTGGCACGTGATGTTCCTCGCCGATGCGCCCGCTGCCGATCGCGTCGCGGCCCTCGACCCCGCGCGCTCGCCCACGGACCGCTTCGCCGTCGTGGGGAGCGAGGTGTTCCTGCACTGCCCCGAGGGCCTCGCGCGCACGAAGCTCACCAACGCGTGGTTCGATGCGCGGCTCGGCACCACGAGCACGTGCCGCAACTGGCGCACGGTGTTGACCCTCGTCGCCATGACGCAGCGATGACGGCCGGCGGGTTCAGCGATCCTCGCGGGCGGGGCCGTTGCCGTGCACCGCCGGATGCGCTACTTCGACGGGGGTTGGCCCGAGCTCGATGAACACCGATCGCCTCGACACCGCACCGCCGGCCGAGCTCGGTCAGGGATCCGTCATCGGCGGGAAATACCGTGTCGAGCGGCTGCTCGGCAGCGGCGGCATGGGCGCGGTCTACGAGGCCGTCAACACCTGGACCGACCGGCGCGTCGCGGTGAAGCTCCTGCACCGGGAGTACGCGAAGAAGCCCGAGATCGTCGGGCGCTTTCTCCGCGAGGCCAAGGCCGCGACGGCGGTGACGCACCCCAACATCGTCGACGTCCTCGACATGGGCGAGGATCGCGACGCCGGCGGGCTCTTCATCGTCCAGGAGTTTCTCGAGGGCAAGGACCTCGCGCGGCGCATCGGCGAGGAGCCGGCGCTGGGCACCCGCGAGGGGCTCACGCTCATGGTGCCGGTGATGTCCGCGCTCGTCGCGGCGCACCGCCTCGGCATCGTGCACCGCGACATCAAGCCCGAGAACATCTTCCTGACCACCAACGCGCGCGGCGTGACGGTGCCGAAGGTCATCGATTTCGGCATCTCGAAGGTGCTCGACGCGGCCGGCGACGCGCGCGCCAAGACGCAGACCGGCGTCGCCATCGGAACGCCGCAGTACATGTCCCCGGAGCAGGCCCGCGGGCGCTCGGACATCGACGGACGCTCGGACATCTGGTCCGTCGGCGTGGTGCTCTACGAGCTCGTGGCGGGCCGCCTCCCGTTCGACGCGCCGAACTACAACCTGCTCATCGTGTCGATCCTCACGACGCCCGCGCCGCCGCTCGCCGACGTCGCGCCGGGGGTGTCGGAGGAGCTCGCCGCGGTGATCCATCGCGCCCTCGAGACCGACCCTGCCGCGCGCTACGCGTCCATGGCGGAGTTCCTCGAGGCGCTGCTCGCGTGCCCCCTCGACGACGGCCAGCCGCTCGTGGAGCCCGGG
>CAIMWA010000164.1 GCA_903845045.1 uncultured delta proteobacterium
ACAAGTACAAGGCGGCCCTCGAGCTCGACCCGCTCGTGAAGGCGCACTTCACGATTCCGTTCGGCCCGCTCGCCGCCGTACCGCCGTGGATCAAGAAGTGGACGACGGACCTCGTCGGCGACCTCTACCTCTACCTGAAGTTCACCGGCGAGGTGAAGATCGCCGGGTCCTGGGGGCGCACGAGCCCCGACGCGCACAGCGCGAACGTCGAGGGCTCGGGCACCATCGGCGTGAAGGCGGGCGGCAACCTCTTCCTGATGAAGAAGAGCGCGCTGAACCTCGACGTGAACGGCAGCACGTCGATCACCGGCGAGGCCAAGGCGCCGGTTTCGCGCGATCCAGAGATCGAGTACGACGTGAAGTGGGGCGGCCTCGAGATCGAGCTGACCATCGAGGCGGCCTGGGGCCTCGTCGAGTACAAGCGCAAGTGGAAGCCCATCGAGGGCTTCTCGCTGCTCGAGAAGATCTACGGCCACAAGCCCGAGCCCTGGAAGCTCATGGGACACGGGCACGCCTGAGCAGGGATCTGAGCCTCCCCCGGTTTCGTGGACACCCACGCTCGCGCGAAAGTACGTGGCGTCCCTCAACCTCGCGACCGAGGATCGACTCCGCGACGAGCGCCGCTCGTGGCCTGCGTAGCGTCAGGCCCCGGTCGCGACCTCGGCGACCCCTTCGGTGCCTCCGATGCGACCGTCGCCCTCGTTCCCCGGTGCCTGGGCGACGACATCTCGACCCGGTGGTTCACGGCTTCGTTCACGGAGAATGCAGGTCTTGGCAGCCTCCGGCGAGGCCCTCCATGCACGCGCATGAATGACGATCACGATCCCGAAATCGCGGCACGTCGAGATCGAACTCCCGAGTGATGTGCCGGACGGCGAAGCCGAGGTGATCGTGCTGTTTCGCCGCGGATGGGCCGCGACAGTCCCGGTTCAGGACGTCCCCGTCGTGAACCTTGCGGCCAGTGGAACGAGCACGTCCGCCAGGAGCCGCTGACCCGTTGCGCGGAGCTGGTCCTCGGTGATGGCCTTGCCGGCGAGCAGGCCGATGTCCACCGCGTGCCGCGCTTCGTCGAGCGCACCGCCGTCCTCGAGAAGCTCGCGAAGTCCACGGTCGGCGACCTTCGCCATGCTCCCGGCCTCTTCGCCGAACCTCGCACGGAGCGCGGTCTCCCAGCGCGCGGTCCAGGTCTCGGTCTCGTCGCGACCGGTCAGCCATGCCAGCGCCAGCACGCGGCCGAGGTCCTTCACCGACCGCAGAAGGGAGCGTCCTCCAATGGGCTCACCCATCCTCGCGGTGCCGACGCGCGGGTGGGATAGAAGGTTCGCGAGGGCCATCATCTCCGGCGCGGCGTAGTGCACTCCGGTCTCGGTTTGCCGCCACCCGTGCTCGGCCAGCCCTAGGAACCGGAAGCTCGGCAGGCCGTACCAGCCGTCGCTCAAGCGGAATGGGATCCACGTCACGATCTCCCGTTGAACGGAATCGGGAAACGCGAGCATCTCGAGGAAGAAGGCGTCCGTGTTCGGCGGGTACAAGCGGATCGTTCGCAGCGCTTTGTGGGGCTCGGCGCTCGGCTGCGGATGGCACTTGGCCGTGCGTCGCCACCCTGCGGCCAGGAGCTGTGTCGCGATCTGCCGGCACTCATCCACGGCTCCCGCCGGGTGGATCACGCAGTCGGCGTCCTTGGTGGTGATCCCTTCGTGGTGGATCTGGTCGCGGAAGTGGTACGCGGCCGCGAGGCTGCCGACGACCAGGACGCGCGGCTTGAGATCGGCGGGCAGCGCCGCGTCGATCATGTCGAACAACAATGCCGGCCTGAGGCGCTCAGCCATGTCGGTCTCCCTTCCGGCGCATCGAACGCACGAAGTCGTCGGCCTGCTCGGTGAGCCGGAGTTCGTAAAGGTCGAGCAGCGTCTCCGCGGGACTCGCGAAGGAGCCAATGCCGCCCTCCTTCCCGTCGTCCATCGCCCGGCTTCGTCGGCTCTGGTGGACGACGAGGACCGGCGACCGTTCCTGCATCGTCGCCAACCGCAGCGCCGGGTCGAGGCTCGTGACCCACGCGGGGTCCGTTCCCG
This sequence comes from uncultured delta proteobacterium, assembly GCA_903845045.1. Classification (GTDB taxonomy): domain Bacteria; phylum Myxococcota_A; class Polyangia; order Polyangiales; genus SCUS01. The sequence continues at coordinate 2,073 of CAIMWA010000164.1, forward strand.
TTTGCGCGGTGACGTCGAGGCGGGGAACGCCGTTCAAGTCGAAGTCGGGGGCGTAGTGCCGCGCTGCGACGACGCCGCCGATCACCACCGACGCGGGTGCCTTCGCGCGAATGCGACGGAGCAGGGCTTCGGGGTCCGGGCGGTGTCCCGAACCATCGACGTAGCGCAGCGTCCCGCGGAGATGGTCGGCCATGATCAGAACCTCGCCGAGCGACCCCCGCGGCATCGACGCCAGGCCAGCCCGGCGTGACTTCGTTCGGCTCAGTTCTCCGCGCGCTTCGAGGTGCTGGACCGTCGCCGCGACGGTCGGATAGCTGCAGTGCGAACGCGCCGCGATCTCGCCGATGGGCAGCGCCGGCTCGCGCCGCAACCACGCGTCGAGAAGGACCATCCAGACGTCGAACGCCTTCTCCGTCCACGGCCCGGACGCGGCGTCATGCGAGCTCTGCAAGCTCTGCGAGCGGCGCGGGTCCCCCATCGAGCGCGCACGCTGCGCCAGCCAGTCGAGCTCGGCATCATCGCCGGGGACGTTCGCACCCCCATCGACGCCGACGGCGACGAGCGCAAGACGCTCCGCCAGCTCGGCACGAAGGGCGGCGAGAACGCGGGTCCATTCCGACTCGACACGCACGAGGCTGATGCGCCCGACGAAGGCCACCAGGGTCAGCCGCTCGAGCGCGGGGTGAGCCGCGAGCGTGAGGGCGAGCTGAATCACCGCCGCGTCGAGGTCGCGAACGCCGTGCAGAGCGAACTTGCACTCGATCGCGCGGCGACCGTCGGCGCTGAGCAGGTCGAGGGATGGTTCGGGTCCGGTGCCGACCGATGCGTATCGAGGGGCGACCGCGGCTGCGAACGCGGCCTCACGCGCGGTCCCGGGGTCGAAGCGTTCGGAGTGGGGGTCGCGGGGCATCGTACGATCCAAAGTAGTAACTCATTTTGAAAGTCGCAACTACATTTTCAATTGCAACCTATTGTTCTGCAGGGTGGGCTCGCGAGGGCGGCGACGGTGACCGCAGCGTTGCCCAGGAACGCGTACGCCGCGTCGCGCGCCGACTCCGACGCGAAGGCCGCGGTGATCGTCCCGGCCACGTGCCAGAGCAGCGCAGCGCCCATCGAGACCAGACGCCGCACCCGACGGACATCGCCGAGGTCTGCATGGCCGAACTCCTCCCGAGCCCACTCCTGGCGAGGTGCGTCGGACTTTGGCTTCAGCCGTAGGCGGCGACCGCACGACGTCGGCGCGACCGTGCGTGCAACGGGGAGGTCTCGGGTCCGGGCGCATCGACCGTCATTCGGCGAAGTAGAGCTCTCGAAACAAAGCGTGCACGTCGCACGCGGCCGAATTCACGGGATTTTGGGGCGATCACGGGAACGGTGAGCACCCTCGAGGCGGTTTCGCGTTCCCGTCCCGGAAGCCTCTCCTACACGTTCGAAAATTCCTCGACCCATAGCCCGTCCGCCGTCAGCACCCCGAACTCGAGCTTCGCGGGATACGCCGTGTGATCTTCGTAGACCGGCCGGCTGAAGACGAAGGAACCCGGGGTCGCTGCCGCGCACTTTTCCATCGACCGGTACCGCTTTCCCGCCGGCGACCACCCACGGTTCACCACTCGCAACTGCCGGAACACGTTCAGCTCGGCCCGGTCGATGACACCACCGAAGGAGTGGCCGATGAAGTGTCCTCGGTCCCACCGGTCCTCTGCGCGGTGCTCTGGCGCGACCGGCCACCCACGGAGACGCGCATCTTCGTGCTTCCGCCCCGCCGGAGGCACCCGCGACCTTCCCCACGCGAAGACCGTTCGATCGTCCGGCTCAGGCTCGACGGCGAGCTCTCCGAGCGCGATCAGCTCAGCCACCAGATCGAAGCCGAAACAGAAGCCACCCGCCTCGACCTTCATGACGTTGATGACGCGATTCGCGCTCGCGCGGTACTCCTCGAGCCAGAGCATCGGCAATGTCTCGTGAAGCCATCGCGCGCGCACCTCGTCGTCCGTCGCCGGCGCCTTCGCGAGCTGCCCTACATAGTCCATTCGATCAGCCTCCCCCCAAGGCGCGATGGTGCCCTTGAAATGCCGGCGCCGCAAGCGCGGGATCATCCGCCCGGACACCCCGCTCCCAGCTCCATGACCGGGATGAACATCCACCCCGCGCGCCCGGATCCGTCGAGGAAATGCACCTCGTAGATGCGCTCGCTCCCCCGGGTGAGCTCTCCCGCTTCCACCACGAGCATCCGAGGCCGCGTGGTGATCTCGTCGGCCCCATCGCGGCTCACCACCGGCGCCGCGCGAAGGTGAAAGACGCTGTGCGATGCGTAGACGCACAGGCCCGAGAGGTCGGCGCCGGTGCCCGCCTGACACGCCTGCACTTCGCGTTCGTTGAAGAAGGCGTACCCCTCGGCGCCGTCGTTTGCGACGCGAACGCGATGGGTGACGCTGCTGCGCCGCACCGCGGTGCCCGGTTCGAGGACCTCGAGGAGCGTGCCGACGGGGTACTCGGGTCCCACCGACGACTCCGTGTCCGTCGGCCGAAGATGGAACGAATCGCGCGTCGTCAGCAGGCACGGCGACCACGGCGGCGCTGATGGCAGCGACGGATCGACGGTCACGCTCGGCACCGCCGCGGCGCTCGCCGGCGCTGTCGCGACGACGGGCGACGGCACCGATGGCTGCGACGCCGCGGCGACCGATGGCCCCGCGCTCGAGGACGTGGAGCGCATCATGAGCAGCGCGCCCGTCGCCAGCACGGCCGCGGCGCCGGCTGCGATGACCCACCGGGGTGCTCCAACGGTCGCTGACGTGGTCGCGGTCGGAGACGAACGCATCAGCGGCGCGGTGGTGCTCGCCGACGCTGGCGGCGCGCTCCACACCGTCGGCACAGGGGCCATCGACTGCATCGGCATTGGGGCCGAGGACTGCAACGGCATCGTCAGCGCGATCGGAGGCGACCCCGGCGATGTCGCCGCGAACCCCGCGCCGGGCGGTACGGATGCCATCGTCGGCGCGTAGGGCATCGACGACACCTCGAACGCCGCCTTCAACGATCGACGCAGCGCTCCTGCGGTTTGCACGCGCTCCGCCGAGCGGGGATGCATCGCGGCCACGAGCACGTCCCACACGGCCGCCGGAACATCGGCGCGCCACGACCCCGCGAGCGAACGCATCTCGCCCGACCGCTGCATCGCCATGCCCCACCACGGCTCTCCCTCGTTGGGCATCGCACGCAGCGTCAGAAGCTCCACCGCGATGACCCCGAGCGCGAAGACGTCCGTCGCCGGACCGATCGCGGCGACGTTCCCGAGGGCCTGCTCGGGCGCCATGTAGACGGGTGTGCCCATCATCGCGCCGGTGCGCGTGCCGCTGCGTCCGCCGAGCTGCGCGATGCCGAAGTCCACCACCTTCACCACGGTCTCGCCGGTGACCTGCTCGCGAAGGAGCACGTTGTCGGGCTTCAGGTCGCGATGAACGATGGGCCCCGGAACCCGCACCGCGTGTGCCGCCTCGACCCCGGCGCAGAGCTGATCGAGCAGGTTCGCCACCGCCGCGATCGCGGGAAATTCCCGTCGCTGACGGTGGGAGTCGATCCAGTGCGTGAGCGGCGCGCCGGACACGAACTCCGTCACGAGAAAGCGATGCCCCGACCAGAGCCCACGATCGAGGACCGCGACGACGTTGGCATGCTGCACCTGCGCGAGGGCGTCGGCCTCGGACTCGAAGCGGCTCACCGCCTCGGCGTGCGCGAGAAACTCCGCCTTGAGGAACTTCACCGCGACGGCGCGATGCGAGAGCCGGGTGTCCTCGGCGCGCCAGACGTCGCCGAAGGTTCCTTCGCCGAGGCGGGCGGCGAGGCGATAGCGCTGATCGACGAGGGTGCCTGGCTCGAGCATCACGCGGGTCTCCCACGATCGCCGTCGATCGCCTGCGGCGACGGTACGACGTTCGGAGCGCGGCGTCGCGGCGGAGGTTCGGACGTGCCCGCTCAGCGCCGTTTCTTCGCGGCGCTTCGTGCCGCCCGCTCCTTGGCGATGCGACGGTCGTTGCGCCGGGCTTGCGCACGAAGCTTCTTCGCCAGCGCAACGGCCGTCGGATGGCCGAGTTCCGCCGCGTCGAAGAGGTCCGGCAGCCACCGGCCATCGCCGAACTTTCGGCAGATCTGGGATCGAAAGAACAGCGCCGAGGCGCGGTCGATGGAGAATGGAAATCCATCGTCGCGCACCGCGTTCACCGCGCGGGTCGCATCGGCGATGGCCGACTTCGCGTGACCGAGGCGCGAACGGCACGCCGATCGGAGGGTGTACAGCTCGGCGTCGGCGCGTTCGAGCTTGACCGCGCGGTTCAGCTCGGCGAGGGCCTCGGCGTTGCGACCGCTCTTCATGAGGAACTCGGCGCAATGCATCCGCACATGGGCGCTCGTCGGGTCGATGGCGATGGCCTGGGTCCAGTCGGCGAAGGCGCCGTCGACGTCGCCACGGCGGGCCCGCAGCTCGGCGCGATCGGTCCAATACATCGCTGAACCGGGACGCAAGGCGATGGCGCGGGTGAAGTCGCTTTCAGCGCCTTCGAGCTCGTCGAGGGCCTCGCGCAGCCTCCCTCGCAGCGAAAACATCGACCCCTCATCCGGATGCGCGGCCACACCGGCGTCGGCGTCCGCCAGCGCACCGCGGTGATCGTCGGCGAAGCGCGCGCGGAGCATGCATCGCACCTCGTAGACATCGTGCTCCGTGGAACCGTGCGCAGCGAGGGCGACGTCGAGGTCCCGCATCGCCGCGTCGAGGCGCCCGAGGCGACGCCAACAGTGCACACGCTCGCGCAGGTGTTCCCACGCCTCGGACCGCGCGTAGGCTTCGCCGTAATCGAGCGCCGCGAGGAGGTCGCGACCGGCGAGGGCGTGCGCGAAGGCCCGGCTGCGCCAGTGTCCGGCCTCGTCGGGCTCGATCTCGATGGCGCGGGTGAGGTCCGCGAGGGCGTCGTCCTTGCGCTCCTGTACGGCGGCGCGCGCCGCCCACGCCGCGGCGCAGTCCTCGTCGACCTCGACGAGACGCATCGCATCGCGTCGTCGAAGCTCGGCCAGCGCGGGATCACGGGCGTAGCGATGATGCTCCTCGCGTTCGAGCAAGAGATCGCGGAGCGCCGTGCGCGTCGGCGCGTGCGTCGGAGACATGACGAGGCGGCGCTCGAGCGCCTCGATGGACCGACTCTTCTCGGCGGCGAAGGGCTCGGTCGGCTCGAAGTCCATCGCCGCTTCGGGGCGCAACGGCAGGACCACGCCGCCGTCATCGTCGTCCTCACGTCCGATCATGGCGTCACGCTACGCGTCGTCTTCGACCGGCAGTGCCAGGCGCGCGAGGCGTCGCAAGAGAACCTCGCGGGTCGACATCGCGCCCGGCGAACAGGTCGAGATCCATCGTTTGTCGATGTCGTAGATGGAATCCGGCGAGCGCGGCTCCTCCTGTGAGGAAGAACCGCGGTGCCCTGGAGAAGAACGCTCCGAGCAGATCGCGCTGCAGGGACGTGAGACGGTCAGGCGACGAGTCCATCGCTTCGCCACCGGTCCACCAGGAACTCCCAGAACGCGCGCCGACGACCGAGCATCGATCGGAGCGTCTCCCAGCGCGGGAGCACGTCGCGGCGGAGCGACACGTACTGCCAGACGTCGGCGTACTGCGCCTCGCGCAGGATGCGGGCGATCCAGTACACGCGGTCGTCCTCGGTGCCATCGCGGAGCGCGCGCCGCACGGCATCGTTGGTGACCGCCGCGTCCCAGTTGAAGTAGGGCACGGCGTTCGGGTCGAGGACGTCGCGGGAGATCTGCCAGCCCGAGCTCACCTGCGCACTATACGCTAGGCGCAAGGCCGCGGCTGTGCCGAACTGGACTCTGGCGTGGGCCCCCTCGACCAGGCGCGCGGCACTGACGGGTTCCGACACCGCACCGGTGCGACGACGACGCGGGATCGGCAGCATCGACCCGCCGATCCCAGCCCCAAGCACCCCCGCCTACCCCTCGCTGACTTCCACGGAAATGATCCCCGCGTGGTCACCGCCCGGCGCCGTGACGGACCACGCACCCGGGCCCTCCTCGCGGTCCGCGACCTCGAGAATGTCCGCGCGAATGGCCTCCGTGCCGTTGCGCCGTTCGACCTTGCCGAAGGCCTCGCCGGTGGACTTGTGCACGTACAGCATGCCGCCCGACGAGACCCCGCCGGCGGTGCGCTCGTAGAGGTCGTCGTAGCCGGCGTCGCCGGGGTAGCGGTCGAGCAGCGACTCGCCGCTCGAGAGGCTCACCAGCGTGACGTACTCGCGCTCGACGAGCCCCGCGAGGAACGCCTTCTGGTCCTTCCAGGTGCCCAGCGTCATGTCGTTCGTGAGGGCGTACTCCACGGCCACGTCCATCCAGACGTCGAGCCGCTCGCGGACCTCGTCGGGCGAGAGCGCCGCCATCGCGGCCGCGTGTCGTCGGGAGTAGAACCTCTTGGCGAGACGCAGGCGCACCTCGGGCTCACGCGCGAGGAACGCGTGGGCGCGGGCCGACGCCACGTCTTCACCGCCTCGGATGCGCGCCTCGAGCCCGCGCCAGTGCCGGGTGAAGCTCTCGATCACGACCTCCGCGGCCTTTGCCGCTCGTCTCGAATTCGAAGCCACGACGAACCTCCCTCATGCCGGACCCACGCGCGGTCCCATTGCCGACTCCCCACCCATCACCGCACGAAGCCGCCCATCATACATCAGATCGTCGTCCGTCACGACGACAATGCAGCCAACGGTCGCCCGCGACAGCGCGATGTGCATGCGAACGTCGTAGTTGCTGCGCCCGAGATCGAGCTCGGTGACGATCACCCACGGCCGCTCGAGTCCCTTGAACCGAAGAAACGTGTCGCTGACCAGCCCGTGGTCTGCCGCCTCGGCGTCGGCGCGCACCGCCGCGACGGAGCCGATGCGCTCGGCGATGCCGATGCGGGTCTTGGTCTGCCCACCGAGCGACAGCACCGCGATCTGCGAGGCCGTGACGCCGTCGCGAAGTAACCGCTCGACCTCGCGGCCACACGCTTCTTCGATGGCCCCCGCGGCGACGCGCACCACCCGCAACCCCTCGACGGGCCCCGGCGGCACGTCGTTTCCCGCCCCCGGACGATAGCGATCCGCGAAGGCCGTGAGCTCCACGGGACACCGGTATCGCGACGCCAACACGTACACGCAGGGCTTCACGTCGGCGGGAACCTCGCGACGATCGGACCAGAACCCCTGCGCCTCGTCGCCGAACACCCAGAGCGGACCGTTCCCCGCCACCGCGCGCACGAAGGCCCAGTCGTCGGCGGCGAGGTCCTGCGCCTCGTCGACGACCACCGCGTCGAACGGAACCATCGCGCGTGAAAGCGCTTCGAGCGCGAGCTTCGGCACATCGCTCCAGGTCTGCGGCGACCACGACGCCGGCGGCGCCCCGCTCTCGATCACCGCGCCGGAACGCACGATGACGTCGGCAGCCAACTCGCGCACGGTCCACGCGGCGCAGCCGGCATCGCGAAGCTCCATGGCGAGCGCGCGCGTGAAGCAGAGCAGCACCGGCGTGCGTCCACGCGCAGCCCAGCGCCGCGCGATCTCCACCGCGAGAATGGTCTTACCCGTACCAGGACCACCGGCGACGAACATCCGCGGGTTCGTGTCGACGGCTTGCATCGCCACGATCTGCTCGGCGTCGAGGGCCACGCGCCGAAGCTCCGCGCGCTTCGTGCGGGAGCCGAGCGACAGATCGCGCACCCACGTCTCGCCCCACAGTTCATGCAGCGCCTCGACCCACGGACCGTCGGGGGCCGGTGCGGCGTTGAACAGTCGATCGACGACCGCCAGGAGGGCGTCGCGAAGGTACGGTAGGTCCATCGCGGTGAGCGTCGTGCCGACGACGTCGCCGTTGGTGGGTCCGACCTGGTCCTCGGTCTCGGGAAACGCCGTGGCGACGGCGATGAACGGAAGCGCCAGCTTCGGGTAGCGTTCGACGAGCTGCTTGCGCAGCTTCTTGATGTACTCGAAGGCCTGATCGCGGGGCGCCTTGAAGAGCTCGCGGCCGTCCTGGAACCACCGTCCGTCGCGCACCTCGACGTCGCCGCCCTTCACCTCGAGCACGAACGCGCCGCGGCCCGGCACTGCGAAGACGAAGTCGCCCTCGCCGTCGGCGCCGCGCGGCGCTCTAACACGCATCGAGTGCCACACGGTCCACCCGTCGGGCAGGTGCTTCGCGAGCGCGCGCCAGAGCCTGCGCTCGGCCTCGCTCGACGTCGGGCGCGGAGCCTCGCGGGGGAACAGTCCGGTGGGTGCCATGGGTCGCCTCTTCTACCGCTTCGCGCGCGCGGCCGCTGGCTTCGACGCGGCCGAAGCCTTCTTTGCGCGGTAGGTGTCCCAGAGGTACTCCGCGAGCTCGCCGAGCTCTTCACGCAACGACGCCGGCTCGACGACCTCGACGTGATCGCGCCACGACGCGACCCACGCGCTCACCTCGTACGCGCCGCGACACGCGAAGCGAAGCTCCACGCCGCCGTCGGGGAGCGCCATCACCGTTTGCGAGGGGTGCCACGTGCGCTCGTGGATGTACGGCGCCGTCTCCGCGTCGAAGCGCAGCAAGTAGGTGGTCTCCGCGCCTCCCGAATACACACCGAACGCGGCGTGCTCGAGGCGCTCGGGGTCGAAGTCCTTCGGGGGCTCGGCGGTCTTGTCCGACGGTGTCAGCGCCTCGAGACGCTGCAGGTTCAGGATCACCACCGTCGCGTGCTTGAGCACGTGACACATGAGGTACACGGCGCCCTCGTGCACGAAGATCCGCAGCGGCAGCACGTCGAAGGTCTTCGGCGACGCCGCCAGCGGAGCGCGGTACCGCACGGCGCAGACGCGGCGCTCGGAGATGGCGCGCACGAGCACCCAGAGCACGTCCGGCGCGGCCTTCTGGTAGGCGAATTTCTCATACGAGAAGAAGCACTTCTCGATGGCCGCGAGCTGCGCGCTGGCCCGCTTGCCGACGGCCTTTTCGATCTTGCCGGCGAGGTCCTCGAGGCTGTCGAAGATCGGTGACGCGCGGTGCAGCGCGCTGCCCTGCCCCATGGCCACGCGCAGCGCGAGGTAGTGGTTCACGTCGAGGAGGCTCGACACCTCCGCGAGACGATCTTTCACGGCAAGGCGCCAGCGCTTCTTCTTGCCGTCGCCCTCGCCCTCGCCGTCGATCTCGACGAGGGGGAGCCCCGCGGTGCGCAGCGCATCGAGGTCGCGACGAACGGTGCGCACGGTGGTCCCTTGCTCCTCGGCGAGGGAGTACAGATCGACGCCGTCGCGGCGGTCGAGGGCGCGGAGAATCTGCAGGATTCGCTCGAGCTGTGCGTTGCGCTTAACCGTCGGAACAGTGTGTGACCCCATGTGTCACACCGTACCGTCAGATTCCCTTCGTTGGCTACGTCCACCCCACCGAAGGAGATCCGCGTCATGCCGAAGCGAACCCCGTTCACCGCCACGCTCCGTCTCGGTGAGAACCCCCTGGACGCCGCCGCGCAGTCGTACATCCGTGCGCTGCTCACGGCGATGGACGTGAAGCGCCTCGACATCCGCACCGTCGGTCGGGTGCTGCGCTGCGATCTCTTCGAGGAGCTCGGCGCGACGGTGGGTCATGCCCCCTTCGGTGGGCACGATGCCGACGAGAAGCCCCGCGCCGAGCTCCGCGCGCGCGTCACCGCATGGAAGCGTCGCGCCCGGGAGCACGGCATTCCCGCAAAGCCCGCCATTGGCGGCTTCGTCGCGGCGAACCTCGCCCTCGTCGGCGACCTCTTCGGCTTCGACGACACCGACCGCGCGCTCCTCGCGTTCAACGTCACGCTGCGCGCGAGCCCGATGCTGCGCGAGCTCGCCGAGGCCTTCGGTCCGGCCTCCCTCGGCGTCGCGGCGGCGATCGTCTCGGTCGCGACGGACCTTCCCTCGGCGGACCTTCGCGCGGCGCTGCGCGACGGTCGTGCGGTGCGCAGCGGGCTGCTCCGCGTGTCGCCGTCGGCCGTCGATGACTTCGGCGAGCGCATCGACCTCAAGGACGGCCTGCTCGACCTCGTGCTCACGCCGAGGCTGCAACGCGAGACGATCCTCGCGCGCTTTCTCCCCGTCGCTCCACCGAGCACGCTCACGATGGACGACTTCTCCGCGGTGCGCGACGGCGCGGCGATGGTGCGCGACCTTCTCGGAGGCGCGCTCGTGCGGCGGCAGCCCGGCGTGAACATACTGTTCTATGGTCCCACGGGCACCGGCAAGACGGAGCTCGCGCGGCGACTCGCGGCGGAGCTCGGGGCGTCGTTGCACGCCGTCGGCACCGAGGACGACAGCGGCGACTCGCCCACTTCGAACGAGCGCCTGTCGTCGTTGCTGCTCGGTCAGCGCCTGCTCGATGGGAGCCGCGCGGTGCTGCTCTTCGACGAGCTCGAGGACCTCTTCTCCTGGGAGCCGCCGTTGCCCTGGGCAAACAAGGCGCACGCGTCGTCGCGCATGTCGAAGGCGTGGTTCAACCAGCTCCTCGAGGCGAACCCGGTGCCGACGGTGTGGATCAGCAACAACGTCGACGGCGTCGATCCGGCGTTCCTGCGTCGCTTCGCCTTCGCCGTGGAGTTTCGCGCGCCCGGACCGCAGCAGCGCGCCCGCATGCTCGACCGCCACGTGCGCCCCGACGACGCCCTCGATGCCGCCGACGTCGAGGCCATCGCGGCGCGTTACGAGGTGCCCGCGGCGACGCTCGGTGCGGCCGTGTCCGCGGCGCGGCTCGTGTCGACGGACGGACGCGCGACCCGTGCCGGCATCGAGCGCTTGCTGACGCCCATGGCGCGGCTCGTCACGGGTGACGATGGAACTCGCGGCGCGGACTTCGACGCGGCGACGTACCGCCTCGACGCCCTCGAGAGTCCGGTGAACCTCGCGGAGCTCGCGGACAGCCTGTCGCGTTGGCGTCCGAGCGGGTCGCTCGGCGTGACGTTGTGCCTTCATGGTCCGCCGGGAACCGGGAAGACCGAGTTCGTGCGCTACCTCGCGCACCGCATGGGGCGGCGCGTGATCTACCGGCGCGTCTCCGACATCCAGAGCATGTGGGTGGGCGGGACCGAGAAGGCCATCGCGGCGGCCTTTCGCGAGGCCGAGGACGAGGGCGCGGTACTCCTCTTCGATGAAGCCGACTCGTTCCTGCGCGATCGTCGCGGCGCGCGGGCGTCCTGGGAGGCGACGCAGGTCAACGAGTTCCTCCAGCGCCTCGAGGGATTTCGCGGGATCGTGGCTTGCACGACGAACCTCGTCGATGACCTCGACCCGGCGTCGCTGCGGCGCTTCGTCTTCAAGGTTCCTTTCGGGTATCTCAAGGCCGAGTCCGCGGCGCGGCTCTTCGAGAGCGTCTTCGCGGCGCACCTCGCGCAGGCGCCGACGGCGCACGAGCGCGCGGTGGTGGTGGCGGCGTTGACGAGGATGCGCAACCTCGCGCCGGGGGACTTCGCCGCGGTGGCACGGCGCTTCGCGGCCCTCGGCGACACCGTCACCGTCGCGCGTTGCGTGGACGAACTCGACGCCGAGGTGCGCGCCAAGGGGCGCACGACGAGCGCTGCGGTGGGCTTCGCGATGCACGGTGAGGTGCGGTCGTGACCCCGGGGCCGACGTTGGTCGTCGGGTGCGTCGCGTGCGGAGCGGCGTACCTGTTGGAGTCCCTCGCCTCGGGCAACACCTTCGGCGCGCGGTACTGGACCGACGGCTTCCAGCAGGCGCCGATGCTTCCGACCACGCCGCCGATCACGCGGTGTGCGAAGTGCGCGGCGTTCTTCTGGGTCGACGACGCGCCGGAGATCGGCGAGTACGAGCCGTGGGAGCCCACGCCGCCGCCCATCGCGAAGGGCGCCCGGAAGGTGCGATGGCTCAAGGAACCCGAATATGCCGAGGCGATCTCGGCAGGGATGATGACGACGCCGGACCGCGAACGCGAGCTTCGGCTCTACGCGTGGTGGACGGCGAACACGCCGCGGCGCAAGCGCGCGACGGCGACGCGCGATGCCGAGACCGAGGCGCGGGTGCGCGCGAACCTCGAGCGGCTCGCGGCGATGCTCGACCTTGAAGATCCCAATGACCGCATCATGGCGGCGGAGATCGCGCGGGAGCTTGAGCGCTTCGAGGTGGTGGCGGAGCTGCTCGCGAGGGCGTTTCCACCGGGGTACGAGCACGTCGTGGGGCTCATCGCGGAGCTTGCGGCGAAGGGGGATGATCGGGTGCGGGAGATCAAGGAGGGACGACGGGCCGGGCGCAGGTGATCGCGGCGCCTCGTCGACGACGATTCGACGGAGCTGGCGAGTGCGCTCCGCCCGGAATTCCGTCGTGGTCGAGGAAGGCGTTCACCTCCCAGCTTAAAGCTACACCTTCGGAAGGCTCGCCGCGACGTGCCGCCGCGTCTCGTCGGCGAGCAACGGCCAGCGATGTGGCAGCACTGCGGCAGGCACGTTCTCGCATCGGAACTCGCGCTCCTCGCGCCGCATCGGATCCTCGTGCTCGGCACCGGCGACAACGCCCGCGCCATGCGGGAGCACGTTCTCCGTGGGCCCGAGCGTGACCTTCGACGCGGCAGCGTTCGTGTGGGGCGACGCGAGCTCCGTGCGACCTGTCGAAGACCGACGCCGCATGGGGAACGGTGGACCTGCTCGTGGCCCCTCACCCCGCGGGACCCGGCGGCAACGCGCGCTCGCTGCTCGCGTGCGTCGGGTCGCTGTTCACGCGCACGTAGCCTCGGACGGACTCGGCGACCCCGGTTTGCTACGCGTCGGCGAGATCGATCTGCACCCGGCAGTGGTCGCTCGGGCCCCACTCGTCGTCGGCGCCGAGCGCGCGAACGGTGAGCCGCGGGCGCAACGACTCCGACGCGAAGACGAAGTCGAGCTGGTGCGCCGCCGTGCTCGCATCCTTCTGCTTCGTCCTGAACGTGGGCACGTTCGGGCGATCACCCGAAGTGCCGCTTCGCGCGGGCTCGCCGACGGGATCGACGCAGCCGCTCGGACCGATGAACGGCAGCCCGAGCGCCTCCATCCGGTCGAAGACGGTGTCGTAGCGACGCTTCCAGTACGAGCTCCCGCGGTCGCCTTTGCCGCGGTAGATGTTGAAGTCCCCGGCGACGATGATTCGATGATCCTTCTGCGTCGAGAGGAGCGACGATACGTCGGAGATCAACCGGTGTGCCGATGCGTCGGCGATGATCCACGAGCTCTCGCGACTCGGCGTCTCCCACACGGCGTACGCCGACACCAGCGTGATGGTTTCGCCGCCGAAGTCGATGTCGGCGACGGCGAGAGTTCCCTCGCGGCTGACCGGCACGGCGTCCTCCAGCCATTCACCGACCCGGATGAGCTTGCGCGGCCGAAGGACGACACCGTCTCGCAGCCGCACGATGGCCGTACGCCACTTGCTCGGCGTGGTTGAAGCCGTGCGCCAGGTCTCGGCGTCGGGGTCCGGAAAGACCTGCTTGGCGACGCCCGCCGGCGGCACACACGCCTCCTGAAGGAGCGCCACGTCGAGCTGCGGGTCTGACGCAACGAGCTCCCACGCTTCCGGGCGCGGGTTGTGGTTCATGTTCCACGAGACAATGCGGAGCGGCATGGCGCCGAGCGTATCCCCGTTCGCATCGCCGCGGGGCCGCGCTTCGCGCGAGAGTTCCGACGAAGGGCGAAACCCGCGATGGCCTCTCTCGGCGCAGCGGTTTCGTACGCCGCCATCGCGACATCCACCGAAACGCCAACGCCCCCGGCGAGCCGAAGCTCCCGAGGGCGTCCGTCGATCCTTCGTCGTCGCCGAGGCTACCGGCCCCAGCGACCGCGTCCCTCGAACATCGG
>CAIMWA010000165.1 GCA_903845045.1 uncultured delta proteobacterium
AGTCCCAGGCCCGGCCGTCCGCGGCCGGTACGTTCGCGAAGCGCAGAGCCCGGACGCTTTGCTGCCGGGCGTGAGCGCGGCGGGTCAAGATGGCTGAACATCATGCAGAACTGAAGCTGTGGTCGCGGTCTCGCGATGTGTAGAAGTGGAAGGGCTGAAGCCCGCGGCACCTGCGCTCAAGTCCGTCTCCGACGGGCTCCCCGCGATGAACCATGAGCCTTCGATGAGCGTCGCGGCGGTGCTCTGCAAGAGTGCCGCGGCCGCGCAGCGCGACCAGGGACGATCATTGGCTGACTGAAGCCTCCGCAGGCCGGAAGATTGGCGATGGCGTGGGTGAACGACCGTCGTGAATTCCGTCGCTTTCGATCGCGCCGGGATGCCCGACGACGGAACCAACCAACGGAAGATCGTCCCTGAACCGCCCTTTCGTGTGTATGTTCGTCGGATGCATGCGGTGTTGCTCCGCGGGCGGGTGACCAGCTTCGAATGGGCCCGCCGTGCCATCGTCCCCGCCGTCGCGCTGGCGGACGCGGCCTTCATCTGGCGCCACGTCCAGCATCTGCACGCCCTCGGCTGGCCGCCGGGAAGCAACATCGATGCGTGGATGGCGAGGGTGTTCTCCCTCGTCGGGCTCCAGGTCGTGCTCGGCACGCTGGCGTGGGCGTTCGCACCCTTGCGTCACCGGGGGCATGTGCCCGTCCGCGTCTGCTGGGACGGAGTCCGGCTCGATGACGTCGACCGAGGATCGTACGAGATGCCCCGTCTCGTCGCGGTGGATCCTGCCCGCGGCCTGCTTCTGCAGTCGCCCCGCGATCCCCTCGATCGCCGATGGTTCGCCCTCGGTCCGCGTCAGGATGCGCAGGAGCGCGCGGCCATGGAGGTTGCGACGGGGCTCGCACGGGACCGTGAACCCGTGGTGCCCGATGAGGTGCTGCGCCTCGGCAGCCTGAACGCGATGCGCCGATGGCTCGCCGAAGCGGGCCCGGTGAACGACACCTATCGCACCGCGCGTAGGCGTCTCGCACTCGACGACGCGCGGTCACTGCTGTTGGAGAAGTCGTCGACGCTCGCAGAGGTGGTGGCCGCCGCAATCGAACTGGCCGATCGGGGTCTTCTCGGCGAACACCTTCGCGACGAGATGATGGACCGCGCTCGGGATGCCGGCGATCCATGGGTGAAAGAACTCCTTCTCGCCATCGTCCGTGCCGCCCCCGAGCGCGTCGATCAGCTTCTCTCCGCCCCTGAATCCCGAGGACCGACCGTCGCCGAGGAGCCGCGGCGAGCCGTCGTTCCCTCCACGCTCGCCGGGCTTTTCATGGATTACGTGACCTCGGACCAGGGGTTCTGGATCTCCGCGGCGTTCGTGTTTGGGTGGACCGGGCTCCGTCGTTTCATCGCTGGAGCCCTCGTAGCCGTCGCCGGAACTGCTCTCGCGCGTGGCATCGCCCGCTGGCGGCGTACCGACGACGCCCCGGTCGTCGCCCCACCGGCGCTGCTCCTCGCCGGCGCGGCGGCATGCCTCGCCGTCCGGACCATCGTCCCTGGGGGCTCGCTCGCCGCGGCGGCGCTGGTACCGCTCTGGGTCTGGGGATTGCCCCTCGTCGGTCGGATCATCGCCGCGGCGCGGAAGCCCATGATGGCCCGCGACGCTCGGATCCTCGAAGACCTCTTCGCGGTGCCCAACGGAGCGACGCCGAACGCGACCACCGGCATTCGAATTGGAACCGAAAGCGAACCCATCGAGGTCACGGAAGAATCGGTCGACGGCGCGCTGGCCCCGCGAACGCCGGCGCAGCAAGCGCGACGTTGAACGGCCCCGCCGCGCTCCTGCCCCGTGAGCGGCGGAGATCCTCGGCGGCGACGGACCATCCCCTGCCCTCCGCAGCGCCGGCCTCTTGCCAATGACAGCGCGGGAAGCGATGATCGACTTCGATGAAGCACCTTGAACGGTCGAGCCGACCCGGACCGTCGGCGAGGTCGTGATGCCCGGCGCGGCGGGGCGGCGGACCTGCGTGCTGGTCGGCGTCGCGGGGTCGAGCCGCTCGTTCTCGCTGTCCTTGTACAACCTGAAGGCCTACGCCTACGGCGACGCGGAGATGCGGAGCGCCTGGGACCTGCAGGTCATCCAGCACCCGCTGATCGGCGTCGACGGACTCTCCACCAGGGTCGCCGCCCTCGCCGAGCAGGTCGTTGCGCGCAACCCCAGCCTCGTCGCGCTCTCTTGCTACATGTGGAACCTCGACGCGTTCAAGGCGTTGAGCGCACTGCTTCGTGTGCGCCTTCCGGGCGCAATGCTCGTCTGGGGCGGGCCGGAGATCTCGACGGACTACGTGGTCGCGGGAAGGTACGACGACCTCGAGGCCGACTTCCTCGTGTCGGGAGAAGGGGAACGGACCTTCCTCGAGCTTCTCCGGCACCTGTCGAAGGGCGCACCGGCGCTTCCGGACATTCCCGGGCTGTCTTTGCGGAAGCGGGGCCCGGGGCCGTTCACGGTCAACGCGCGGCGCACTCCGTTCAAGTCCCTCGACGAGGTGCCTTCACCGTACCTCACGGGCGTGGTGGACGATCAGGTGCTCCAGCGAGACCGCGTGCAGGCGAACCTGGAGACGCAGCGCGGCTGCAACCTGCGATGCTCCTACTGCATCTACCACAAGGACATGGCCCAGATCTCCTTCAGCAGCGTCCAGCGCGTGATGGACGAGGTGACGTTCGTCACCAACAAGGGGGTTCGGGACATCCGCTTCGTCGACGCCAACTTCGGATCCGATCTCGGGTATGCCAAGGCCGTGATGCGCGGGCTGATCGAGCGGCGCTTCGAGGCGAAGCTGATGTTCGAGCTCATTCCCGGGTTCATCGACGAAGAGCTTGCCGCGCTCTTCGGCGCCTACAACCAGCTTCACGCGTGGAACGACGTCACCCTCGGCATCGGCGTGCAGACGACCAACCTCGACGTGCTCCGCAAGGTGCGCCGGGGCATCCGAGTGGAACGGTTCGAGGAGACCTTCGATCTGGTCCAGCGGTTCCAGATCTACGCCAAGATCGACCTGATCATCGGCCTGCCCGGCGAGGATCTGGCGTCCATCGAGCGCACGCTCGAGTACATGCTCGCGAAGCTCGCGGGGAGCCGCGCGCACCTTCTCTGCTGCCATGTGATGCGCGGCCTTCCCGGTACCGAATTGCTGGACATCGCCAACGCACACGGAATGGTGTTCTCGTCTCGATACGAGCCCCACGAGCTCTTCGAGTCGCCGACGCTGCCGCGCTCCGACATGGTCCGGTGCCTGCGGCGGACGGCGGTCGTCTTCCGACTCATCAACCACGCCGGCTGGGCGAACCAGGAATTCCTCAGCGGACGGAGGTCGAGCGCTTCGCACATCGCCGACGCCTTCTTCGCGGCACGCGAGCGGCTCGGGGTCTCCCACGTCGCCGTCGTCGATCTCGTCGTCGAGGCGCTCATGGGGCACCTCGAAGAGCGCGGCTCGCACTTCGTCCAGCCTGATTTCCCGTTCGCGGAGTCGTGGTGGTGGGGCCAGTCGCGAATCGAGATCGAGGACGAATGGCTGATGGAGTTCCTTTCGAGCCTCCAGGCCCGTAGGGTCTTGCGGCCGGATGTGACGGCGTGATAGCCCTTCAGCATGATCGGGTCGGCGGCGCGTCCGGACACGGTAGCTGATGTCGCGGGCGCCATCGCGCTGCTGGAAGACCTGGTCCAGTCCGACTCGTCAACGCGAGCGGCGCGGATGCAAGACCTCCTCCGCGCGCTCCGGACCGTCGCGACGACGCGGGGGCCCGAGGACGCCCGCCATTGGGCGCGCCGCGCGATCTCTCCGCTCCTCGATTATTCTTCGATCAGCGCGCTGCGCACCTTCCTTCCGCCCCGGCTCGCGTCGGACGCCGCGAAGCCTGTCCGTCTCGCGATCCTGGGCGGCCCCACGACGGTCCAACTGCGAAGGGTCATGGAGGCGTTCCTCGCCTCGGAAGAGATCATCGCAGAGGTCTACGAGTGCGACTATGGACTGTTCCGGCAGGAGATCCTGACTCCAGGCTCCGGGCTCGACCGGTTCAACCCGGATATCGTCTTCGTGGCGACCGGCGCGCGCGACGTGGGCGACCTTCCGGCCGCGGATCTCGGCGAGGCCGAGGTCGCGGCGATCGCGGAGACGGAGATCGCGGGCTTTGCGGCGCTCTGGTCCATCGCCCACGCGAAGTGGAACGCGACGATCATCCAGAACAACTTCGAGATCGGTCCCGGTTCGAGCTTCGGGCATCTCGCGCTGCGGCACCCGGCTGCCCGGGAGAACTACCTCGATCGCCTCAACCGGCTCCTGGCCGAGCGCGCACCGGCGTCCGTGGTCCTGCACGACGTGCGGGGGCTCGCGGCGGAGGCGGGCGCACGTGCGTGGTTCGACGCGCGCTTCTACTTCGAGTTCAAGATGCCCTGCGGCGCCGAGTGCCTGGTCACCTACGCGCACAGCGTCGTCGCGGTCATCCGCGCCATTCAGGGGAGAAGCCGGAAGGCGCTCGTCCTCGATCTCGACAACACGTTGTGGGGCGGTCCCGTCGGCGACGTCGGCCCCGGCGGCATCGCGCTCGGCGACGGCTCCAGCGAAGGTCAGGCGTTCCTCGCGTTCCAGCGCTATGCGCGGCAGCTCCGCGCTCGAGGCGTCGTCCTCGCGGTGTGTTCGAAGAACGACGCGGACAAGGCCCGCGAGCCGTTCGAGACGCGCTCCGACATGGCGCTGAAGCTCAGCGATTTCGCGTGCTTCGTGGCGAATTGGGAGAACAAGGCAGACAACCTCCGGGAGATCGCGCGGCGGCTCGAGCTCGGCGCCGACGCGCTCGTCTTCTTCGATGACAGCCCGGTCGAGCGCGCCCTGGTCCGCCGCCTGGCGCCAGAGGTCGCCGTCCCGGACGTGCCCGAGGATCCATCGGACTACGTTCAGGCGCTGGCCACCGGCCGCTACTTCGAGACCACCGCGTTCACACGAGAAGACGCGGCGCGGGCGCAGTCGTACGCCACCAACGCGCAGAGGCGCGAGCTCGCCGACGCGTCCTCGGACCTGCGGTCGTTTCTCGCCTCGCTCGCCATGAGGATGCAGGTTTCGCCGGTAAGTGCGCTGAACATCGAGCGCGTGACGCAGCTCCTCAACAAGTCGAACCAGTTCAACCTGACGACGCGTCGAATGTCGCTCGCCGAGGTGAAGGAGGTCGGCGCGCACCCGGAGTGGAGGACGCTCACGTTTTCGCTCCGAGACAGCCTGGGTGACAACGGCCTCATCAGCGTGGTCTTCCTCCGCGCTAGCGAGGACACCCTCACCATCGACACGTGGATCATGAGCTGTCGCGTGCTGCAGCGCGGTGTCGAGCAGTTCGTCCGCAACGAGATCGTCGCGTTGGCGAGGCGCGACGGGTTCCGCCGCATTTCAGGGAGCTACGTGCCGACGGCGAAGAACCGGATGGTGGAGCACCACTACGCCGGGCTCGGGTTCCAGCCGGCCGGGACCGAGGGATCGAAGACACTCTGGGTGCTGCCCGTGGAGCCGGGGCTCGCGGACCTCGCCCATTTCATCGTGGGAGAAGGCGTCTGATGACCGACACCCGTGCACGCCTGCAGGGCATTTTCAGGCAAGTCTTCGATGATCCGGCGCTGGAGCTGCGCGACGAATGGACCGCCGACGACGTCGACGGGTGGGATTCGCTGCGCCACACCGAGCTCATCATCGCCATCGAGAAGGCCTTCGGCATCCGGTTCGCGATCGCGGAGATGGCCCGGACGAGAGAGCCAGGTAGCAACGTCGGCACCCTGCTGGAGCTGCTACGGACGAAGGTCGACGCACGGCGATGAGCCCGTGTTCGCTCGGCTTCCTGGCCTCGGTCCTCCTGCTGGCGGCCGTCTTCGCGGTGCTGCGTGGACCGCGCGGAAGGCAGATCCTCCTCGGCCTCGCGAACGCGGGCTTCATCGCTTCGTTCCATCCGCGCGCGTCGACCCTCCTCGCGACCGCGGGTTTCCTGCTCGCGAGCTGGGGAGTGCTCTCGCTCTCGGCCCGGCGGCCGTCGGGAAAGCTCGTGCTCGGCGGCGTCACCGGCGCCCTGGCCTTTCTCATCGCTCTCAAGGCCGGCGGAGCGAATCCCGACTCGAACGTCCAGCCTTGGGTCTCGTGGAGCGACACCGTCGGCCTATCGTACATGGTGTTCAAGTTCATCCATGTGCTCGTCGACGTGAACGAGAAGCAGGTCCGCCGTCTCTCGCTGGGGACCTACCTGAATTACCAGCTCGCCTTCTTCACGCTGACCGCGGGGCCGATCAACAGATACAATGACTTCGAGGCTGCGTGGAGCGGTGGACCCGACGTGCGGCCGCCCGGACCCGCTGAGTCGTTCGCCCTGTGGAGCCGGATCTTTTCCGGTGCGATCAAGATGGCCATCGTCGCCAGCGCCCTCGGGGCTGCCATCGCGCACGGCGACAAGTGGGCCGGTCCCTCCGTCGCGCCGGCGGCCTACCTGCGTCCGCTGCTGCAGTTCTATCTCTTCCCCCTCCAGATCTATTTCGACTTCTCCGGCTATACGGACATCATGATCGGCTGCGCCGGGCTCCTTGGGTTCAAGATTCCGGAGAACTTCGACCGCCCCTTCGGCGCCCGCAACCTCGTCGAGTTCTGGAATCGATGGCACATGAGCTTGACGCACTGGCTGCGGGTCTACGTCTTCATGGCCGCGTACCGGTTCGTGGCCGAGCGCCATCGCACGCACCTCCGCGCGGCCGGGTATGTGCTGTTGGGGACGACGCTGGTCCTCTTCGGTCTCTGGCACGGGTTCACCGACGGCTATTTCGTCTTTGGAGTCGTGAGCGGGCTCGGCGTCGTCGCCACGCAGATGTGGGGGGACATGCTGAGCGCCCGGCTGGGCCGCGCTGGCCATCGCCGCTACCTCGCGCGCCCCGGCATACGCGGCCTCGCGGTCGTCGCGACGTTTCACTTCTTCTGCTTCTCCGAGCTCTTCTTCGCGCGGGAATTACCGAATCTCGCGGGAGACCTGCGGGCGGTGCTCGACGAGTTCTCCCAGTCGTCGACGGCCGGCGTGCTGGCCGCGCTGCCGAGGCTTGCACTCCTCCCCGCCGCGGCGTCGCTGCTCGTGCTCGCGTACAGCCGATCGCCCAGGGTCCGCGCCGTCGCGACGGCCGGGGCGCCGTCGGCACCCGCTCCGGGACCGTTTCGATCGTTCGCTTCGATGACGCTTCGGGCGGGCGTCCTGGCGCTGTTCCTCATCGAGCAGGCGTTCGATCGGACGCGCCCGGTCGTCGGGTTCTACCGTACGTTCTGACCGGAGTTTCGATGCGCTCGGTTCCTCCCAACTGCGATATCGCCGCTGCCCGCCACGGGCGCCCCCGGTGGGCGCGATGAACGCGGTGCAGCCTTCGCGCCTGTGGCGCTTCGCCTCGCTCGCCGCGGTGGCGTTGACGTTGTTCGCGTGCTGCGCGCTCTGGGCCGGCGCGCTGTACGAGCTCGGGTACCGCCGCAGCAGGTCGTCGTATCTGAAGAACTATCGAAGTCCCACCTCGGCCGAGATGCGAATCTCGATGGCCATGCAGTACGCGGAGGAGTCTGCCGAGCGCAACGACGTCCTCCTGCTGGGGGACGCGACCTGCGAGTCCATCTCCATGGCGGCGGTGGAACGAGCGACGGGGCTTCGGGCCTGGAGCCTCTGCGTCGTGGGCCTCGTCGAGTCGGACGGCATGGCGGCGCTCCTGCGTCGGTACCTCGAGCATCATCCGGCGCCACGGCTCGTGATCGTCGTCCGACACCCGTTCGGGCTGTTGTGGTCCCAGGTCCAGCGATCGCCGGGTCTGGCGAGGAATCGATGGGACTTCCTGCGCCGTTATGAGCCCGCGAGGCGCGAGCCCCTGTTCTCCCGCTCCGATGAGAGAGTGATGTACGTCCGCGAGGGATGGCGGAATCTCCTCGGAATGATCTTCGGAGCGCTCCGCCATCCGCTCGATGCCACGGTGAGTGACTGCGAAAGAGATCCTGGGGCTGGCGCGCGCTTCGGTGTGACTTTTCCGGCCGATGTGGTTCTGCCCGATTCCTCCCAGAGGTGCCCGGGCGTCGGCGTGGAGGAGGTGCGACGCGAGTATCTTCGCAGCCACGGCGCGGCGGGCGGAGCGCTGTACGCGTCCGATCCCTCGGTGCCCGGGCGCCACAACGACGCGCACAACGGGATCCTTCCGCACGCCAACGCCGACGACGAGATGGACTCGATCGTTCGGCTGGCGCTGCATCGGCACATCCCGACGCTCGTCCGATTCTCTCCGGTCATGCGAGGACCCCGGGCGCCGGCCTCGATGATCGAGACCTTTCTGCAGCATCTGGCGGCGCGGAATCCAGGCATCGCCGTCGCTCGACCCCCCTTGCCTCAGTACGATCCGGGTCTGTTCGAGGACATGCTGCATCTGAACGAAGAGGGAGCGGAGCAGCTGACGGTGCAGACGATCGAGGATGTTCGCGGGATTCTCGGACGGTGACGGGATGATCGACGCCCGGTTTCACCACTTGAGCATCGCCGTGCGTCGCCTCGACGAGGCGGCGGCCGCGTTGAAGGTCACAGGCCTGCTTCCGGCGTCCGAGCTGCCCGATGGGGTCGAGCCCGAGAGCGGCGTGCGCGTCGCCTTTCTTCGGAGTCCGCACGGGGGTCCGCTCGTCGAGCTGGTGGAGGGCCTCGACCACGCGAGCCCGGTGACGGGAATCCTCAAGCGGGCGGGGGCGGGCCCCTACCACATCTGCTTCGCCGTGCCCGTGCTGGAGGCCGCGAGGCAGGAGCTCGAGGCGTCGGGGTACCGCGCCGTGACGGTTCCGATCAAGTCCGTCGCTCTTGCGGGGGCGCTGATGCAGTTCTTCTACCATCCCGCATGCGGGCTCATGGAGCTCGTCGAGTTGGATACCCCGTAGACGCAGGCCTTCCGAGGACATCAAAGGGGGGGGGGGGACGGTTTCAACATTTCAACATTTCGGTGAGACCGGAATTCGTTCGCCGTCGAGTGCTTGAAAATGAGCGTTCTCGCCGTCGCGGATTTCGGCTCCACCGGAATGGCAACTTGTTGAAACCGTCCCCGGGGGGCCCCCGACGAAGGCCGCGGCACCGGCGGTGACGACGAGGGATCCTGCGGTGTGGCCCGGCGTGGTGGTCACCGCCGCGTCGACGCCGGTGAGGGGAGCCAGGGCGAGGCCGTCGTCGACGGCGACGTCGACGGGGGTCGGCGTGTAGATCGCGGCCTGGTCCGACGTCCGCCGCGTGCGTGCGAGACAGCCCGTGCTGCAGAGCGGCTCATTGCGTCCGCTCGCGAGCATGGCGCGGACGCCGCTGCCTGCCACCACGCGCGCGCCGTAGCGCTGCTGGAAGTACCGCGCTCCGCCAGCGTGGTCGGCGTGGCCGTGGGTGAGGACCACGGCGCGCAGGTGCGTCGGGTCGAGGCCCTCGTCCCGCAGCGCGGCGTCGAGGGCGGCGGCGTTGCGTTCGTAGCCGCTGTCGATCATCACGAGCGAGCCGGCCTGCGCGAGCACGTACGCGTGCGAGGCGCCGCGGGTGAACGTGTGCACCGTCAGGTCGCCGAAGCGCCGCTGCACGGGCGAGGTCCCGCATCCGGCGAGCACGGCGGCGAGCAACATCCCGACGAGGGCGACGAGGCGCGAGGAGGGGTGCACGCGCCGAGCGCACGCCGACTCGGGCGTCAGCTTCGCACTGGCGCCGGCACGCGCTCTCGTCCGGGCGGATGGCGAGCCCGCGGTTCGGGCGATCCGATCAACCTCGCGACGCCGCTCGGGTCGCCCGCCGAAGCCGCTCGGCGACGACGGACGCGCGGAAGGCGTCAGCTTCCATCGCATCCATGGCGATCGCGCGCCTCCCGTCGACGATCACGATCGCGGCGCGCCGCATCGTCACACGCACCCGCTCCGGTCCCTCATGCACCTCACCGACCGGAAGGACCTCGCGCCCGATGCGCCGCTCGTCGGTGCGCACGAGTTCCGCGATGTGGCGCCACCCATCGGGGCCCGCGTGGGCATCACTGGACTCGACCTCTCGTTCGTCGCCTTCGAGGTGGGCTGCCCCCGTGTCCATCCACGGCCTTCGCGGGGCAGCGTGAAAGACGGAGGCGGACATGAACCCGACGCGCCGGCGCGCAAACCCGTGCCAGCTTTCTGCGATGCGAAGCCACCGCTCGACGAGCCGCGCGAGGCCGACGAACGATGCGAACAGCAGCGTGACCGAGCCGGTGGCTGTCGCGGACGCCTCCGAGGCGTAGTCGCCCGTGATGAACTCTCGAGCGCGGAGCGTTGCAGTCCGCGCGGCGACGGTGAACGTCAGGCTGCGCTCGGCGTCGAGCGTGTAGACACGCACGCGGCGGCCGTCGCGCGTGACGCCGCGGGTGCATGGAATCGCGGAGAGATCTTCGTGCATGGGAGGTTCCTCATCGCCTCAGGCGTTGCCACCGATGCCGTGCGGCCGGTTGGCGGAGGGGTCGTCGGGCCTGATCCCTGGTCCCTCGGTCTGGATGAGCGGTGTACGGTCGGATGTATCGACGTGCGGAGTGCGTGATCGATTCACGCGGCGGCGCAACGGCACGGAGCCCGCTTCGTGCGACGGGATCCTGCCGAAGCTTCACCGCCGCCCCACCCCCGCCAGCTCCGTCCTGTCCTCGAAGGCGTGTGTACACGGCGCGCCGGGGGCGTAGCGGTACGCGGCGACGCCTTCGTGCGACAACGCCAGGAGCGTCGCCGATACCGTGCCGTACCCCGGCGTGTGCACGCAGACGGCTTGCAGTTCGCGGGCGAGGGCGGCGCTCATCGTCGATCCCGCCGGGGGCTCGGGGCCGGCGTCGGGCACGGCGTGGTCGGCGAGCACCGACGCCAGCGCTGCGAAGACGCCCTCGAGGTCCATCTGCGCCACCGCGGAAATGTCGAGCAGGTCCGCTGCGCGCCGCGCCTTCGGGAACCACGGCGAGCCCATGCGGTCGTTGGTCAGCACGTGCAGGCCCGGCGCGAGGCGCTCGACCTCGACGTGCGGATCCTCGTCGCGAACGTAGGCCACGGCGAGCTCCCGTGCGTCGCCGAAGAGCAGGTTGAAGGGGTTGTGCACCCGCGGCGGAAGAGCCGTGAGGTGCGCCGCCACGGCGTCGACGGAGCCCAGCCGCGCCGCGTCGACGACGAGGCCACCGCGGGAGGCGCGGGAGGCGTCGGGATAGCTCCACGTGCGCTGGTTGGTGAGGCCCGCGAAGAAGCCGCCATGGCGCACGGCGAGCCAGGTGCCGTGG
Organism: uncultured delta proteobacterium; assembly: GCA_903845045.1. GTDB lineage: Bacteria > Myxococcota_A > Polyangia > Polyangiales > SCUS01. The sequence continues at coordinate 11,303 of CAIMWA010000165.1, forward strand.
TGCGCGAGGTCGCGTCCGCCGACCACCCGCGGCGCGTCTACGAGCACCTCGGGACCGCTCGCGCTGCGGCGCGTGAACTCGTCGCGGTTCGCGGCCACGACGAGCGGAAACGCAGGGTGCACCCGATGCAGCGCGACGAGGGTGCACATCGTCCTCCGAAGTAGCGCGGCGCCGCGCCGGCGTCGAGGGTGCCGTCAGCGCGCGGTGCCGTCGTAGCTGCGCAGGCTCCAGCGGACGTACACCGAGGCCGACCAGTCGGCGGTGTCGAGGGCGTTGGTGCCGCCCATGACGCCGACGCTGGTCCACGGCGAGACGCGAGCCTCCAGGGCGGCGCGGGGCTCGATGCGGCCGTGCAGGAACGTCGACGTCGCGGTGCCGTTGCATGGTCCGAGGGCGCTCGCGAAGGTGAGTACGTCGACGTCGACGGCGGCCATGACCTCGGCGCGCGCGGTGAACGCCCCATGCTGGAACATCACCCCCGCGAAGCCTCCGACCCCCACGCCGGCCACGGCCCGCGGCGTCTCCACGAGGCCGTTGGTCGCCGTCGCCGGACCGTCGAGGGCGGTGCCCGCCACGTCGAGCTGCGCGCCCACGTAGGCCCAGCGGCCCAGCATCCATCCGGCGCGGGCGACGACGCCGAGGAGCGGCGTGCGCGGCGCGAGGGTGCCAGCGCGAAGCGAGAACGAGTGGTTGCGGTTGTCGTGCGACGCCGTCCCGGTGCCCGCCCAGCTCGAGAGGTCGAGGGCGCGCGCCGAGGTGCCGACCTCGAAGAAGATCGGCAGCGTGTTCGTCGCGTCCCAGTCGCCGAAGCGGCGGCACTGGATGCGTCCGACGACGTCGCTCACGTCGTCGCAGACCGCTCCCCCGCGAACGACGGTGCCGCCGCGACCGCCGCCGCCCCGGCTGCCGCCGCCGTGGCCGCCGCCCGCGCACGCCGCCGCGGGACCGACCGTTGCGAGCATCGCGCACCCGAGGACGACGGCGCTGCGCAGGGCGCTCACGACACGTCTCCCTGATCCGGCACCGGCACCGGGATGCAATGGCGCGTCGGGTGGCCCGCGGTGGTCACGCCGTCGGTCATGGCGTCGAGGGTGAAGCACACCGTCGCCGGCGCGCGCTCCCGCGGGATCTCCGGGGTGAACTCGAAGTTCTGGCGAATCTGCGCGCGCCCGTCGAGGGTGCCCGCGTGCACCTCGCCGCGCGGGTCGCGGATGTGCAACGGCACCCAGCCGTCCTCGTAGAAACCGACGGCCTCGATGCTTCCGAAGTCGACGCGCGCGCCGCGCAGGCAGCGGTTGCCGACGTCGAAGCGCACCGCCGGGTGCTCCACGGGGACCTCGGGGTCCGTGTGCGGTCCGACGCCGATGTCGAGACAGCCGACGGTGACCGCGGGGGCGTCGAGGGTGCTCGTCGCGAGGAGGGCGCCCGGCGTGTACGCGCGGGTGGCGCATCCGGCGACGAGGACGGCAAAGGCCAGTGGCAGCGTGGTCAGCATGTGCGGAGACCACGCTGCATGCGTCGCGCCGACCATCGAAGTGCGGCCGAAGCGGGAACTGTGCGAAAGGCGTCGGTCCCAGGGCGCCCCGGCGTGGCGAAAGGCGACGGTGGTCAGCCGTTGAGCGCGCCGATGAACTCCTCGACGATGGCGCGACCCTTGGCGAGCTCGCCGGGGGGCAGCGAGACGGCGCCCACGACGGGGTGGCCGCCGCCGCCGTAGCGCTCGCAGAGGCGCGCGATGTCGTGGGTGCGCGGGCGCTTCGCCCAGGGGTTGAAGCCCACGGAGATCTTCACGCGCTTGTGCGTGCGAGACAGCACCACGGAGTACGTCGCCGTCGGAAAGAGCTTGTAGCCGACGAACTTCGCCACGGTGTCGAGGGGCGCGTCGGACAGGTCGAACCACGCGACGGCGCCGCGCTGCTCGCCGGCGAGCTCCATGCGGCGCGCGAGGGCGTCGTGCCGGGCCTTGATGGGCTCCAGGCGCCGCTGCACGTCGGGGTGCGCGGCCAGCGTGGCGAGCGGCGTCACCGCGAGCTGCGGGATCATCCATGCGAGGAGCGAGTCGTCGCCCTGCTCCTGCACAACGGCGGCGAGCTGCATCGCGGGCTCGGCGAAGCTGCTGGCCTGGTCGGCGTCGGTGAAGCGCGCGGCGTCGATGACGTCGCTCCACGCGACGAGGTCGGCGAGGTCCGGCGCGGTCCAGCCGAAGCGTTCGCGGGCGATGTCGATGATGAACTTCGTGCACGACCCGTAGGCGCCGTCGTGGAACTTGCGACCCGTCGTGTCGCCGCGGAAATGGAGCTCGCTGCCGGGCTCCTGGAACGCGCTCACGTGGTGGTCGAAGTACCAGGTGAGGTCCGGCGACGGGCTGTACCGGTAGTCGAGGATGGCGTTCACGGCGCCGTGGACGAGCCGGTCGCCGGGGGGCGGCGCGCCGGGCTCGTACATCAGCCCGCGGTACCCGAAGCGCCCCTCGTCGAGCCCTTGGCTCTCGCGGAGGAAGCGGGTGAACACGGCCGCGCTGGCCGCGCCGTCGAAGCAGAATCCGTGGTGTGCGACGACGACGTCCGTGGGCATGGCGGGGCGCGGACGATCGCATCGCAAGCGCCGAGGCGGCAAGGGCCCGGACGCGTTGACCGCGCGCCCCCCGGGGCGGTACGCATCGCCGCACGATGCGCAATCGCCCACTGGGTCGCAGCGGGATTCAGGTCGGCGAGCTCGGCCTCGGCACGTGGGGACTGTCCGGCGAGGGCTACGGCCCGTGCACCGAGGAGAACGCCAAGGCCACGCTCCGGGCCGCCGTGGACGCGGGCGCGAGCTTCGTCGAGACCGCCGACTGCTACGCCGAGGGCGCCATGCTTCGCTGGATCGGCGAGCTCAAGCGCGAGGCCGGGGCCGATCGGGTCTTCGCGTCGGTTCGCGTCGGCGTCGACCGCGACCCGGCGAACCCCGCTCCGCGCAAGGACTTCAGCGCGAAGTACCTGGCCGGTGCGGCGGAGAAGGCGCTGCGCGGCATGGGCGTCGAGGCCCTCGACGCGGTGGTGCTGCACAACCCGACGGCCAAGGCGCTGCTGCGCGGCGAGCCCTGGCAGACGCTCACGGACCTCAAGACCACCGGCAAGGCGCGGCTCATCGGCGTGAGCGCGAGCACCGAGGAGACCGTCTCCGCGGCGCTGTCGCTGCAGCCCGACCTGCTGGTGATCCCGTACAACCTCTGCCACTCGGCGCTGCTGCACCACTTCTCGCGCGACGTCGGCGAGACCCAGGTCGGGCTCGTGGTGCGCTCGCCGCTCGCGTACGGGCTGCTCGCCGACAACTGGCCGCCCTCGCGGCGCTTCACCGACGACGACCACCGGCTGTACCGCTGGACCCCGAAGGAGCTCGTGCGTCGGGGACGTCAGCGCGACGTGCTGCGGGGCGCGCTGGTGAAGCCGCCGCTGACGACGCTGCGGCAGGCGGCGCTGGGCTTCGCGCTGTCCAACGGGCTCGTGAGCGTCGTCGTGCCGGGCGCGCGGACGCCCGGCCAGGCCACCGAGAACGCGACGGCCTTCGACGGCGGACCGTACCTTCCGGACGCGGTGATGGCCGACCTCGGAACGATCCTCGCGAAGGCCGACGCGGCCTGAAGACCGTCCGCGGGCTGTCGTTATCTTGAGCTGCGGCCGGGCGTCGGCTCAGATGGGCGTTGCCCGCGAAGGTCCGCTGCTCCCGATGACACCGTCGAAGAACGCCCTCGTGTCCCTGCTCGTCGCCGCCGCGTCGGTGGCGGCTCCGCGGGCGGCGTCGGCGCAGCGGCGGGTGCATCTGCATGTGACGGCCTTCGGTGCGCTGCCGCTCGCCGGGTGGCAGTCCGATCGCTACGGCGTCGGCGGCGGAGCCTCCTTCGGCGCGGAGTTCGCCGTGGCGTCGCGGCTCGGGATCACCGCGGACCTCGGCTGGACCGCGGTGTCGTCGTCGTCGTCGTCGTCGAACGCGTGCTGCATCCCGTCGCTCGGCGCGGGGAGCTACACGACGCTGCTCGCCGGTCTGCGCGTTCGCCCGCTGGGATGGGGCGTGCGCGGCGCCGAGCGGTGGTGGATCGCCCTGGCCGGCGGCTACGCGAACACCGGCGGACGCAGCGCTCCCGCGGCGCAGGCGCGCACGGGGTGGTCCTTCGCGGTAGGTCCCGTGGACGTGGGCCCGTGGGCGGGGTGGACGTGGCTCCCGCAGGTGGATTCGTCGGCGTACCCCGGCGACGCGCACGTGGCGTCGGTGGGCGTCGAGGTGACGTTGCTTCCGTATCGGCCGTTGCCGCCGCGGCCGGCTCCACCGCCCCCACCGCCGCCACCGCCGCCTCCTCCACCGCCACCGCACGTGTGTCCGGAGATCGTCGGGCCGCGCGTGACGGACACCGACGGTGACGGCTGCGACGAGCCCGATGCCGACGGCGACGGAATTCCCGACGTGGTCGATCGCTGCCCCGACGCCCCCGAGGATCGCGACGCCTTCGAGGACACCGACGGCTGCCCCGATCCCGACAACGACCACGACGGCATCCTCGACGCCGAGGACCGCTGCCCCGACGCCGCCGAGGTGGTGAACGGCGTCGAGGACCGCGACGGCTGCCCCGACGAGGGCGTCGTCGAGGTGCGCAACGGCCGCATCGTCGTCGACGAGCGCGTCTTCTTCGGGACCAATTCGCTGCGCGTGCGGGAGCGTTCGCGCCCGGTGCTCGACGCCATCGCGACGATCATTCGGGACCTTCCCGCGACCCGCGTCGTGCGCGTCGAGGGGCACGCGGATCAGCGTGGCGGCGACCGGTACAACTACATGCTGTCGTTCAACCGCGCGCTCGCGGTGCAGCAGCAGCTCGCGACGCGGAACATTCCCGCGCGACGGCTGCGACCCTACGGCTACGGACGCACCGTGCCCGCGCAGCCCGGGACCACGCCCGAGGCGCTCGCGGCGAACCGCCGGGTGGAGATCGTCGTGTCCGGCGCGGGCACCGCCGGCGTGGCAGAGACCCTCGGAGGCTTCGTGCGCATCGACGCCAACGGCCACGAGCGACGCGCCCCGGAGCCGGCACCATGAAGAAGTTCGCGCTGGCAGCGCTGTGGTTCGTGGCGGGGTGCGATCCGTTGCTGGGCGGCACCTGCGCCGACGGTTGGGCGCGCACCGCGGGGGCGTGCGATGCGGGGGCGGCGGACGTCGGCGGCGACATCCTCGACGCCTCCGTCGACGCCGGTCCTGCGGTGGACGCGACGACGATGGACGGCGGCTTCGACGGAGCGGTCGCGGACGTCGGCGGGCTCGACGGAACGGGTGGAGACGGATCGGGCGGTGACGGCAGCGCGTGCGTCCGACCGCGGGCGATCTGCGGCGGCACCTGCGTCGATCTCGCGTCGGACCGGAACAACTGCGGCGGCTGCGGCCGCGGGTGCCGGTCCGGGGAGCTCTGCGTCTTCGGCGTGTGCAGCAGCCTGTGCGGCGCGCCGCTGATGATCTGCAACGGGCTGTGCATCGACGTCCAGACGGATCCGCGCAACTGCGGGGGCTGCGGCATCGTGTGCCCGACGGGCATCTGCAACGGCGGGCGCTGCCGCGACGCGCGCGCGGGGCACCTCGTGCTCATCGGGCACGACTACGCCACGACGCGCACCGACCAGGATCGCATCCTCGGCAACGCGGTCTTCCTGAGCGCGTCGGTGGCGCCGCGGGTGGCGCAGTACACGGCGTGGGCCGACGCGACGTCGACGGCGAACGTGAACGCTGCGATTCGCACCGTGGCGGGCCTTCGCGCGTTCACCGTGACGCCGGTGACCGCGCCCGAGGACCTCGCCGCGCAGTTCTCCATCGACCGCACCGACGTCGTGCTCGTGGAGCATCAGCCCGACGCGACGAACGAGCAGATCTCGGCGCTGGCGATCCGCATCGCCGAGCCCGCGGTGGGCTTCATCCGCGCCGGCGGCGTGGTGGTGGTGCTCGACGGCGAGGGCGCGAACCTCGGAACGTGGCCCTTGGCGGTGGCGTCGGGTCTCGTCCTGGTGTCGGCGCACCGCGTGGTGACCGGCGGCGAGGCCGACGTGGTGGCGGGCGCCGACGCCGTGGCCGTGGGGTTGTCCGTGGCGTACCGCGCCGAGCGCGGATCCGTCGCCTTCGAGGGGACCGACGGCGTCGGCGTCGTGCTGCGCGCGGGGGGGCTTCCGCTCGTCGTGCACCGCGTCGTCTTCGGGTCCTAGCCTCGGGTCCTAGCCTCGGGTCCCTGCGTTGCGCGGCGGCGACGCGAGAAGTCGTGCGTAGACGTTCTGCGTGCGCTCGATCATGCGTTGGACGGCGAAGCGTCGCTCGGCGTGGACACGGCCGCGGAGCCCCATGGCTCGTCGCGCGTCGGCGGGGAGGGCGATGAAGCGCGCGAGGAGGTCGGCGATGGGAGCGGGGTCGTGCGCTTCGGCGACGAGGCCTTCGACGCCGTCGACGACGACGGCATCGGCGTTCGCGGCGCGCGACACCAGCGCGGGCACTCCGCACGCCAGCGCCTCGACGGAGGCGCTCGAGAGGCCCTCGAAGCGCGACGGGAGGAGCACCGCATCGGCGGCCGGGGTCCAGCGCTCGATGTCGGACACCGCGCCGGCGAGCGTCACCCAGCGCCCGACGCCGCCGAGCGCGATGGCCGCGCGCACGATGCGCCCGTACGCGAGGAGCGTGTCGCGCCCCGCGAGCACCAGGCGAAAGTCGTCGGGCAGCGCACCGCGCCGCGCGAGCAGCGACACCGCCCGCACCACGGCGAGCTGGTTCTTCTCCGGCGAGATGCGTCCGGGGTGCAGCAGGGTGTGCGCGCCGGTCCACCCGAGCTCGGCGCGACGACGGGCGCGCGCGTCGTCGTCGAGCGGTGAGAAGCGCGCGAGGTCGACGCCGCTCTCGACCACCTCGACGAGCGACGACGGAACCCCCGCCCGCGCCACCAGCTCGTCGCGGATGCCCACCGAATTCACGATCACCACGTCGGCGTGGCGGTGCGTCAGCGCCTCGGCGAGGAGCTCGTCCGCCGGGATGCGCGGGCGTCGCACGGACCCCACGACGCGCGCCCCGATGCGTGCCCCGGCGAGCCGCGCGGTGGTGTTCTCCCAGCTCTTGAACCCCTGCACGATGTCGGGCTGCAGCGCGCGCAGCGCCTCGGCGAGCCGCGCCACCGATCCCGGCAGCGGCAGCACCGCCGCGTCGAGCACCGTCACCGGGCAGTCGCGCAGCACGAACGCCGCGTGGTGCTTGCGGCTCCCGAGCACCAGCGACGGCGCGAAGCGGGCGCGGTCGAGACCGTTCACGAGCTCCACGAGCTGACGCTCGGCGCCGCCCTGCTCCAGCGAGTCGATGACGTAGGCCACGCGCGCCGGCGACGACATGCGCGCGGACTCTCGCACCCCGCGCCGCTGCGGGGCAACGACGTCGCGCTGCGCTCGACCCCGCGGGGCTGTTGCCATTCGACGCCGGGGCTGCGATGCAACGCGCAATGGTCCGCGCACCCTGGAGACGTCCCATGAGGTTCCTCGCCGCGACGACGGCCGCGCTGCTCGCGCTCGTCGCATCGCCATCGTCGGCGCGCGCCCAGCTACGACAGCCCGACGGCACGGTCATCCCGACGCCGACGAGCAGCGACGGACCGAGCGTCGGCGACATCCTCACGATGCGCGGCGAGACGAACCTCACGGCGCCGCGCACGCCCTTCGATGCGCAGTCCAACGCCCGCGCGGACCCGCAGACGTTTCGTCCCGGCTGCCGCATCTCCTTCACCGTCGTGGCCCGGTACGCCGGCGATGAGAGCGCCTTCGGCTGGTACAACGCCGTTCCCGGGCGCACCGCGCCGCCTCCCGAGGCCGAGCGCTACGACATCGTTCCCAACGCCGGCATGGCCGACCCCGCGGCGTCGGGCGGCCCCGGCTTCGTCGGCACCCTCGACATCGGCACGGACCCTCGCTACGCGGGCGGCGACATCGGCTTCTACCTGCACAACACCGTGCAGGACCACTTCGTCTACACCGAGCGCCGCTACCAGCCGCCCGATGTCCCCGGCTTCATCTACGCGCTCGTCTACGACAGCCGCGCGACGCCCAACGCGTTCTACTTCGCGTGGGAGGACGCCATCGACGGCAACGACGACGACTTCAACGACCTCATGGTGCAGGTCGGGAACCTCGTGTGCACCGGCGGCGGCGGTCCCTGCACCGTTCCCGATGCCATGGGCGCGTGCGCCGTGGGGACGCAGCAGTGCCGCAACGCGGAGCTCACCTGCGTCGCGACCACGCCTCCGTCGGCGGAGCGCTGCGACGGCGTCGACAACGACTGCAACGGCACCGTCGACGACGGCAGCGGGCTGTGTCCGCCGCGGCAGGTGTGCGACCGCGGCCAGTGCGTCGAGTCGTGCTCGGCGGAGCTCGGCTGCCTCTCGGGCTTCGTCTGCTCGGACCGCGGGAGCTGCGTCGAGACGGCGTGCGCCACCGTGACCTGCGCGCCGGGGCAGGTGTGCCGTCGCGGGACGTGCCACGCCGCGTGCGAGGGCGTCGTGTGTCCGCACGGCCAGGTGTGCCGCCTGGACCGCTGCGTCGACCTCTGCGCCGGCCTTCGCTGCGACAGCGATCAGGTCTGCGTCGCGGGCCTCTGCCAGACGCGCTGCCCGTGCCGCCGCTGTGGCGCGACGGAGCAGTGCATGTCCGACGGAGCGTGCCGTCCCCTCGAGTGCGCGACGGTGACGTGCGCCGCGGGAACCTACTGCATGGCGGGGCGGTGCCTCGACGCGTGCGCGGGCGTGGTGTGTCCGGGCGGGCTTCGCTGCGCGCTCGGCGCGTGTCCGTCGCCCATCGCCGACGCCGGCGTCGCGATGGACGCGGCGGTGCCCGGCGACACCGGCAGCTCCGTCGCCGTCGATGCGGGCTCCGTCGTCGTCACGGACACGGGCTCGACGGTGGGTTCGCGGCGCGACGCCGGTCCCGGCATGCTCGACGGTGGACGCGGCGCGGAGCTCGTGGCGAGCGATGGGTGCGGGTGCCGCGCAGGCGGCGGCGGCGGGTCGAGGGGAGGGCTCGCGGCGCTGCTCGTCGCGGCCCTCGCGGGCGTCACCAGGCGCTCTCGGGGCGGATGCACGCGCCGAGGTTTCCAGGGCTCCCGCAGCGCTCGAAGGAGCAGCCCGCGGCGGTGACGGTGACGCGGCCGACGCGCCAGAGGTTGTTGCCGTCGGGTCCGCCGCCGCCCTCGGCGAAGCGCACGACCTCGCTCTCGAAGGCCACGGTGCCGCGGCAGTAGACGCGCACGACGGTGGCGCTCGTCGCGCCGATGCCGTGGCTCGAATAGAAGTGCACGCCGACGTCGAACTGCGACCCCGTGGACGCCTGGACGATGTTGATGTTCTCGGGGCCCGGCAGGTCCGAGATGTGGTCCACGTCGAGCTGCGGGTTGTTCACCGGACCCGCGGGCGTCCAGTCGATGTTCTCCGTCGGGCACAGCATGCCGGGGGAGCCGCAGCGGCAGTTCGCGTAGTAGCAGTCCGACGAGTCCGGGGCGGTGGAGGCCCAGTGGCCGCCGGAGCGGGCGACGTCGGTGACGTGCAGGTCGAGGTCCTGGCCGCCGCCCTCGGCGTTGCAGCCGCTGCACGCGCGGTCGGTGTTCCAGACCACCTCGACGCGCACGGCCTCGCTGCTCGTCGCGAGCGCGCGGGTCGTGCACGACGCCGAGTTGCCACGGGGGTTCGTGGCGGTGAAGCGCCAGGTCCAGTCGCCGGCGACGTCGAAGGTGAACGCCGTCGCGAGGCCGTTCGTCGAGGCCAGCGCCGCGGTGCTGGTGATCGGGTGATCGACGGTCTCCCAGCGGTAGGTGAGCGGCAGCCCGAGCCGCGACGCTGCCGACGCGCGGATCTGCAACGTCGCAAAGGGCGCCGACATCGCGTCCGCGGGGCACGCCACGATGACGTCGGGGTCGGCGTGCACGCTGGTCTCGCAGCGCGCAGTGAGCCCCGCGGAGTCCGTCGCCGTGAGCTGCAGCCGCCAATCGCCGAGCTGATCGAGGAGGATCTGCGAGGTCGCCGCATCGAGCGGCGTCGGAGCGCTGGTGCTCGCCGTGGGGCGCGACTCGACGGTCCAGCGCAGCGTCAGCGAGCGTCCGAGCGTCGACGAGGCGGTGGCCACGAGGGGCACCGTCGCGCCCTGGTAGTTGCTCTGGTCGTTTGGGCAGCGCAGCGAGATCGCCGGCGTCGCGTGCAGGTGCGTCGTGCACGTGCCCGACGTGCCGCGGGAGTCCGTGGCGGTGAAGCGCAGCGTCCAGTCGCCGCCGGCGTCGAAGGTGAAGTTCGTCGCGGCGGACGTGGCCGGCGCGGGCTCCGCCGTGGAGCCCGTGGGGCGCTGCGTGACGGTCCACTGATAGGTCATCGGGAGGCGAAGGTTGCTCGTCGCCGTCGCCGCCACGGGCACGGTGTCCGTCTGCCGGCCGAAGATCGCCGCAGGGCACGCCACGATCACCGTCTCGCCGGCATCGGCGCGAGGGACGTCCGCGCGAGGCACGTCGGCGCGGGGAACGTCGCCTTCGGGGATGGAGCCGTCCGGCGGCTCCCGCAGCGGCGTGCGCGCACCGCACGCGGCGAGGCAGAGGATCATCCCGACGAACGCCGATCGAAGGAAGGCACCCATGGCGGGGAGCGTAGCGCCGATGCCGTGCGCCGCGACAGTTTCGGATCCGCTTCGACGTGCGCGGATCAGCCCTCGCACCACCAGCGGTGATAGCTTCGGCGCCATGCGCGGATCGATGCTCCTGGTCGCGACGTTCGTGGTGGCGGCGTGCAGCCCGAAGGCGCTGGTCGCCACCGACGACGCGGGCAGCGGCAACGACGTCGTCACGCCCGTCGACGTGGGCGCGCCGGTGGACGCCGGCTCCGTCGTCGACGTCGTCGCGGTCGCCGATGCGGGCGCGCCGGTGGACGTCGGTGCGCCGCCGCCGGACCTCGGAACGACGCCCGCGGACGTACCCTCGGCGACCGACGCGGGCTCGATCCTCCCGCCCTGGGACTCGGGGCCTGCGCCGGTGGATCCCGGGACGCTCGGCACCCCGGCGTGGGCCGCCCTCACGCTGCGCGTGGGCGGGGGATGCACGGCGGCGGCGACCTGCGGCGGCGACGTCGTGGGCACCTGGGACGTGGCCGGCGGATGCTTCGACCTGCCCGTGCCCGCCGAGCTGATGCGATGCCCTGGCGCGGCCGTCACCGGTGCCACGGGGCGTGCGCGCGGACGCGTCGCGTTCACCGCGACGACGGCGACGCGGTGGTCCCAGTGGGAGACCGAGGCGGAGGTGTCGATCCCTGCGCTCTGCGCCGCCGTCGCGGGCGGGTGCGGCGCGGTGCAGGCCCTGGTTCGCATGGCGATCCCCGACAGCGCGTGCGTGGCCGCGGCGGGCGGCGCGTGCCAGTGCGCGGTGCGGCAGACCGGGTCGCTGAACGACGTCGACACGTACACCGTCGCCGCCGGGCAGATCGTCTCGACGCACTCGGCGAAGCGCTGGAACTACTGCATCACCCCGGGCGCGGCGACGCACCTGGTCTACGACGACGCCTCGACGTCGGGCGTGCGCGAGCCGGGCGTCATCGATCTGCTGCGTCGGTGACGACGACGCAGTTCGCCCTTGACCCCGAGCCCGCTGGGGCCACCATCTTCCTCGCGGTCGGACGCGGAGCTTCTCCCGCGCCGGTACGGCCGGCGAACGGCATCGAAGCGAAGGTTGGAGTCGCATGGCGAAGGTGACGAGGATCGCCCTGGTGGGCGCAGGCAAGGGCGGCACGATGTTGCTTCGCGCGCTCCGCAATCTAGCGACGGCGGAGGTCGCGGTGATGTGCGACACGAGCTGGGACGCGCCGGGCATGGTCGTCGCGCGGGAGTTCGGCGTCGCCACGCTGACGAGCCTCGACGCGATGCTCGACCGCGACGACATCGACGTCATCATCGAGGCCACCGGCGTCGAGAAGGTTCGCGGGCTGATCCGCGCGCGCCTGCGCCCCGACGTGGGCTTCATCGACTCGCGCGTGTCGAGGCTGTTCATGGACCTCACCGAGGCCATGGACGAACTCCAGGCCAAGGAGGCCGCCGCCGCGGCCATCACCGAGGAGTCGCGGCACCTCGCGGAGATGGCCCAGAAGGTCAACGGCACGGTGCAGCGCTTCGCGTCGTCGTTCGCGCAGATCGCGACGAAGTCGAAGCAGATCGTGCAGCAGCAGCATGCCTTGAGCGACGCCGCCGGGGCGGTGTTCCGCGCGCTGAAGGAGAGCCGTCAGATCGTGGGTTTCATCCAGGCGCTCGCGCAGGAGACGCGGATCCTCGGGCTCAACGCGTCCATCGAGGCGGCGCGCGCCGGCGAGAAGGGGCTCGGCTTCGCCGTGGTGGCCTCCGAGGTGCGAGGGCTCGCGGCGAACAGCGCGGCGAACGCCGACAAGGTGAGCCACGCCCTGCGCGACATCGAGCAGGCCGTCACCAAGGTCATCAGCGGCATCGAGGAGGCGAGCGTCACCATCGCCTCGCAGGAGGAGGTCACCACCAGCGCCGCGTCCTGGAACGACGATCTCCGCATCGCCGCCGAGGACCTCGCGCGGGTGTCGTCGAACCTCACGGTCATCGGCGCGGCGCAGAAGCGCTGACGTCTCTCACGCCGCGGCGAGCGTCGGCGCCAGCGCGTCGAAGAGCGCCTCGGCCTCGGCGCGCGTCGGGACCCCGGCGCATGCCGTGACGGCCGGCGGCGGGTCCGCGATCTCGCCGCGGAGCGCATCGAGCGCGGCGGCGCGCGCGGCGTGCACCCGGCTCCGTCCCGCGTCGTCGAGCTGCGGGAGGAGCCACGCGTCGAGCTCCCACGAAAGAGCGGCGTGACGGGTCTCGTCCTCGGCGACGGCGCGGAGCACGGCGGCCACCGAAGCGTCGCCGGCGTGACCGGCCTGCCACCACGCCACGAGGGCGCCCCAGGTCTCGCGCACGCAGCCCTCGACGGCGTTCTCGAGGGCCGCGTCGACGAGCCCGCGCGGGGACGGTGCTTCGACGTCGAAGGAAACCGGTTCGGCCCCGAACCTTCGCGCCAGCGCGGCGGTGGCGGCGGCGTGGGCGACCTCGTCGCGGCGGGCTCGGGCGGCTCCTTCGCGCAGCGATGCCGGCGCACCCCAGGCCTCGAGCTCGTCGCCCATGCGCGCGAAGGCGTGCACCGCCATGCCCTCGAGCGCCGACACGTGGGCGAACCAGCCGCCGGGGCCGTCGCAGTCCACGGGCGCCCAGTCGACGCCGTCGGTGCGGCGCCCGGTGCCGCACGCGTAGTTGCATCGCACGAGCACGCCGGCGCCGCCGTCGGGGCGCGCGACGGAGCAGCTGTACGAAGGGATCCCGCTGAAACTCCCGCAGAGGACGATGCAGTCGGAGGACGCGAGGGTTCCGCCGTCGTCGGCGACGACGCCAGCCGGGAGACCGCACGGGAACATGCGCCCCTGGTCGAAGCACGGGTTGCCGACGGAGGTGCTGTACGAGGCGCAGCGGTCGGCGTCGGAAACAGGCGCGTCGACCGCGGGAGCATCGGTGACCGGCACGTCGGCCACCGCGGCGTCGCCTCCGTTGGTGGACACCACGGCGCCGCACGCGGCGGCGGAGGAGACCGCCAGCGAGGCGGCGAGGTGGCGGAGCAGGGTGCGGAGCGAGGCGGCGTTCGAGGGCGTCATCGATGCATGGCATCGCAACCGTCGTGCCGTCGCGAACGCAGTGATTCCAAGGGTTTCGCGCTGTGCCGGGGTGCGCCAGCACCGTGATGCCGCGTCACGCCGCGCGCAGGAGACAGTGTTCCCGAGGCCGTCCGACGGTGTATCGGTGGAGCATGACACGTCGTCTCCGCGCGTTGCTCTTCGCGGTCTGCGCCGCATCCCTCGGCGCCTGCGGCGACGGAAGGAGCGTGCTCACGGGCGATGCCGGCGCGGACGCATCGACGCTGAGCGCGGACGTGGCCGCGGACGTCGCCGCGCCTTCGGACGTGGTGGACGCGGCCCCGGCCCTGGATGTCGCCGTGCCGTCGGACGCGCTGGATGCCGCCCCGCCGGCGGACGTCGCGGCGGATGGCGGCGACGCCGGTGCCGAGGCCTCGGTGCCGGTCGACGCCGCGGCGGATGCGGGCGTCGTCGACGCTGGCGGCTTCGACGCGCCTCCGCCGGACGTCGTTCTGGCCGACGCGCCACCCCTGGACGTTCCTCCGGCGGACGTTCCGCGGGCGGACGTCCCGCCCGTCGATGCACCTTGGGAGCAGCCGCTGCATGCGACGGACCTTCCGACGGAGCAAGTGAACCCCGGTACCGACGCCACGCGATCATGGATGTTCGCGGACCTCTTTCGTGCGTCCGAGGGGTGGATCCTTCCGCACAGCGGTGCGGCGTGGACGCCGACGCAGGCCGACGCGCTGGCGACGACGGTGAGCCTCGACGCGCGCGGGTGGCCTACGGCGCTGCCGACGAACTCCGAGATCCAGATCTTCGGGTCGTACGCCACCGGCGAGGCCGTGGACCCCGCGAACGGGCACACCGAGACGACGTACCTGCACGGCGTCTTCGTGCTGACCTGGAACGGCTCCGGCGACCTCTTCCTGCTCCCGTCGATCAACGACGGCCACGGCATGCGAACGCTGCTCAGCACCCCGAACCGCATCGTCGCGGTGATGGACACTCCGTTCAAGTTCGAGGTGCTCCGCCTCACGCGCAGCGACCCGTCGAACCCCGTGCGCGACGTGCGCCTCTGGGCGCCGGTGCGCGACGGCGCGGGCCTCGAGCTGACGGCCGCGTCGGACCTCGCGCCGGGGCACATCGCGGGGAGCCTCGAGCCCGCGCCGGGGGCGCCCGAGCCGCTGTTCCACCCGGTGTTCCTGTCGCATCTGCGCGAGGCGTCGGCGGCGGGCGTGCTGCGCTTTCTCGGGTGGCTGAACATCAACGGCATCACCGACGCGACGCCGGTCACCTGGGCCGACCGCGCGGACCCCGACGCTGCGGTGCGCACCCTCTCGGTCATCGACCAGGGGTGGTCGAGGCACGCCGTGCCGGGGTTCCGCACGCGGGTGGGCTATCCGTACGAGTGGATCCTCGCGCTCTGCAACGCCGTCGGGAGCGACTGCTGGCTGCAGGTGCCGCACACCGCCAGCGACGACCTCGTGACGAACCTCGCGGAGCTCACCGCGCGCAC
>CAIMWA010000166.1 GCA_903845045.1 uncultured delta proteobacterium
CCACGCGTCCGCCCGTGGGGAGCTGCACCGTCGCGTCGATGACGCTCGCCGGGCGCTCGTCGTCGGGGAGCGCGTCGAGCAGCGCCATCATCGCGCTCGCGCGGTCGCGGCCCAGCTCGCGCTCGGGGCCGCGCTCGAGGCGGTCGGCGAAGGCCAGCATCGCCTCGACGCCGGCCTCGGAGAGGTCGAGGTCGCGCACGCAGAGCTCGTCGAAGTCCGCGCGCCCGAGCGCCTCGAAGACCCCTTCGCCTCGCAGCGTGCGCAGCGCGTCGACGACGTCGAGGAAGTCGTCGGCCAGCGCCGAGCGCCGCTTGCGCACCAACGAGATGGCGGCCTTGGCCTTCTCGCGCAGCCGCTGCGATCGCGGCTTCGGCGCCGCCTTCGCGGGGGAGGCCTTCTTCTTCGGAGCCGGGGCCTTCGTCTGCTTCGCGCGCGCCATAGGGCCGCGATCCTAACGGACGCGTTTCACACCGGGCAAGGCCCACGAGCCTCCGAATTTTACCGGGTCACGTATGTTGCCCTACGGCGGGCGTCTCGCGCGCCGCCGCGGCGATTTACACCGCGCGCGCTGGCGTTCTAGCCTGCGCCGCGATGCTGACCTTCAGCGATGATCCGCGTGCCGCCGAGCAGGAGATGCAGGCGATCATCTGGTACCTCACGGCCATCGGGCACCTCGACGGGGACTTCGACGAGAGCGAGCGCGAGTACGTTCGCGACCACGTGGCGCAGCTCGTGCGCCGCCGCGCCGAGGCGTCGCTCGACCACGACCCGGCGCTGCGCGACGACGTCATCGAGAAGTGGACCGAGCACTTTCACGAGGTGGCCGACACCGTCGCCGCCGAGGTCGGTGCGTATTTCACCGAGTCCGTCGCCGAGGGCGAGGACAGCCGGCAGTTCGTGACGGCGAAGCTCAAGCTCCGTTGCTTCGAGCTCTTCACGCGCTTCGACGAGTCCGGGCGGCGGCAGCTCATGAGCGTCGCCGATCGCATGATCGAGGCCGACGGCGTGGTGCACCCGGCGGAGGCCGAATTCCGCAACGAGCTCGCGGCGCTGCTCGACGCGCCGGAGGAGGTCGCGGAGCTCGACGTGGAGCCGCTCGCCGAGGGCATGGTGCTCATCGAGGCGCCGTCGATCCGCGTGCCGAAGCAGGACGACCACCCCTTTCTGCAGTCCTTCGAGCGCGACTGGGACCGCGACCCGTTCACCTTCGCGTCGCAGGCCGAGGAGGACCTTCGCCTCATCCGCGCGGTGCACGAGCGCCTCGACGCGATGCGCGCGCGCGGCGCCGGCCGCCTCGCCGGCGTGAAGGACGTCGGAGCCTTCGCGGGGCAGGAGCCGTTCCTCGACGGCCACGTGCACGTCCTGCCGCCGCAGCCGGACCGCGAGTACGAGCTGCTCGTCATCGGCGACCTGCACGGGTGCTACTCGTGCCTGAAGGCCGCGCTGCTCCAGGCCGACTTCTTCGCGAAGGTCGAGGCGTACCACCGCGACCCCGAGCACAACCCGGCGATGAAGCTCGTGCTCCTCGGCGACTACATCGACCGCGGGCACTTCAGCTACAACGGCATCCTGCGCACGGCGATGGCGCTGTTCCTCGTCGCGCCCGACGACGTGTATCTGCTGCGTGGGAACCACGAGTACTACGTCGAGCTCAACGGCCGCGTGCTCGCGCCGGTGCGCCCCGCCGAGGCGATGACGTCGCTGCAGGGCATCGCGCCGCAGGAGATCTTCGCGTCGTACATGCGCCTCTTCGAGGCCCTGCCGAACATGCTCCTCTTCGACCGCACGATCTTCGTGCACGCGGGCATTCCCCGCGACGAGGCCTTCGACGAGAAGTACCGCGACCTCTCGTCGCTCAACGACTCCGACCTGCGCTTCCAGATGCTCTGGAGCGACCCGAGCTCCGCGGACCACGTGCCCGCCGAGCTTCAGAACGCCAACGCGCGGTTCCCCTTCGGCCGCAAGCAGTTCCGTCGCTTCATGAACGCCCTCGGGCTGCGCACCATGGTGCGCGGGCACGAGCGCGTCATCGAGGGCTTCCGCAAGGTCTTCGACGACAGCGACGCGATGCTGCTGAGCCTCTTCTCCGCGGGCGGCAAGACCAACGGCGACCTTCCGCCGCAGAGCAACTACCGCGAGGTGACCCCGATGGCGCTCACCATCCGCCACCACCGCGGCGTGAGCGAGATCTCACCGTGGGTCATCGACTACGCGCGGTTCAACGACCCCAAGGTCAACCAGTTCTTCCAGTCGCGCCTCGCCGGCTGAGCGCTCAGCGCACGTAGATCGCGCTGGACCGCACGCCGAAGGGCACCTGCACCGCCCCGCCCATCACCGTGACGCTGGCGCCGCCGAGCGCGTCGCGCAGCATCGTTCCGTCGGGCACGCCGAGCTCCGCGGGGACCGGCACGCTCACCGTGCGCGACGTGAGCCCGCGGTTGAGCGCGACGATGGCGCAGTCGGAGCCGGTGCCGCGCGCGTACACGTAGCCGTCGCCGTCGGTCAGCATCGTTCGCCGCGCGCCGCGCATCAGACCGAGGTGCGTGGAGCGCAGGTGGCCGACGGCGCGCACGTGCGCGAGGAGACGCTGCTCGCGCGCGTTCACGTCGGTGCCGAAGCGCATCATGCGGCGGTTGTCGGGGTCCGCTGCGCCGGGCATGCCGATCTCGTCGCCATAGTAGATGAGCGGCACGCCGCGCTGCGTGAGCGTGAAGGTGAACGCGAGGGCCATGCGCTCGTAGGGCTCGTCGCTGTTCGGCGGCGGCGGTGGGCTGTTGTACCCGAGGTCCCGGGTGTTCCCCACGAGCTGACCCGCGGCGTCGGACATGAAGCGCTCGACGTCCTGGTTCCCGAGGAAGATCGACATCGGGTACTGGCCGTAGGCCATCTCGCTGCGCCGCACCGCCGAGTCGAGGTCGCCCATGGTGCCGCCGTTGCTCGCGAACGCACCGCGGATGGACCAGTACAGCGGGAAGTCGAACTGCGCGTGGAGGCCGTGGCTCCCGAGATAGTGCGAGACGAGGTCCACGCCGCCCTGGTCGCCGCCGGTGAAGGTCTCGCCGACGGAGTACGCCCGCGCGTTGCCGTTCTCCCACGCGTTGAGCCGCGCGCGCAGGTTCGTCGTCGACAGGTAGTTCATGTGCTTCACGGCGTCGACGCGGAAGCCGTCGGCGTAGGTCTCGCCGAGCCACCACATGGCGTCGTCGAGCATCTGGTCCGCGGTGGGCATGCTGGTCCAGTTGACGTCGGGGAGGTAACTCGCGAACCAGCAGTCGATGGCGTGCGTGTCCCAGCTGCAGTTGTTGCCGCCGCACACGCAGCTGCCGTCGCCGTTGAACCAGCCGTCGCGCATGTGCGCCTGGTAGTAGACGTGCTCCTGGTGCACCTGGTTGTTCACCAGGTCGTAGAGCACGCGGATGCCGTGGCGGTGCGCCTCCTCGTTGAGCGCGCGGAGCTCGTCCAGGGAGCCCCAGTGCGAGTCGGGCTGCCGCGGGTTCACCGGCCAGTAGCCGTGGTACCCGGCATAGAGGCGGTCGTCGACGCCGCGCCCGGCGTTGTGGGTGTTCGCGTTCACCGGCGAGAGCCAGATGGCGCGCACGCCGAGCTGGTCGAAGTAGCCCTCGCGCAGCGCCGCGAGCACGCCCGCGAAGTCGCCGCCGTTCCAGTCGGCGATGGGCGCCATGCCGCCGGTGCGCCCGTCGTTCATCGGGTTGCCGTTGCGAAAGCGGTCGGTGAAGACGAAGTACAGCGGCCCGTCGCCCCACTGGTACGGCGTGGCCTCGACCCACATCGGCACCTCGAGCTGCGCAGCGTGCCGCCCGCCCGCGGAGCTCGCGTCGATGCGCAGCGTGTAGCGCGTGGGCGCGAGGCCCGTCGCGCGGATGCGGATCGTCGCCGACGCCGCGTCGACGGTCACCGCTCCCGCAGGAAGGTCCGTGGGCACCATGGTCACGTGGACGCTCGCCGCGTCGAGGCCGCGGCCCTCGGCGCCGTCGGTGTACTGCACGTCCACCGAGAGCGCCCCCGCCGCGGTGGCCGTGTTGCTCGCGACGGAGAGCAACGGAACGTTGCAATCGGGAACCACGAGGCGACTGTTCTCGATGCCGCCGACGTACTTCAGCGTGAGGTTGGTCGGGTCCTCCATCCACTGGTCGCCGTCGACGACATACTTGTACCCGTAATCCCCCGGCGGGATCGCGACGTCGAGGCGGAAGATCCCCGTGGTGCCCTGCTGCATCATCGGGTTCGCGGTGGCCGAGAAGCTGTTCCACTCGCCCGCCACCGAGGCCGAGCGCGCCGGACGCCCCACGTCGAGGGCGAAGCTCGTGGTGCAGCGACGCACGGGCCGGACCACGTCTGCCGGTGCGGGCGTATCCGCTGCAACGCCGACGTCGACGGGGGCGGCGCCGGTGTCCACGACGTCGACGGTGACGGCGTCCGCGGGCGACGAGCCGACGTCGAAGAAGCCGAGGTCACCGGTCCAGGGCGCCGCGTCCGTCGAGGTCGACGCGGGCGACGACTCCGTACATCCGGCAGCCGCGGTCACGAGCATCGTCACGAGCAGGCGTCGCATGGCGCGAACTCCATCGCAGCGCGGGCCACGCGGTCAAGCACGACCGCCCCGTCCGTCACGTCGCGCTGGACAATCGACGGCGGTTGAACGACGAATCCGCGACGACGA
This sequence comes from uncultured delta proteobacterium, assembly GCA_903845045.1. Lineage (GTDB taxonomy): Bacteria > Myxococcota_A > Polyangia > Polyangiales > SCUS01. The sequence goes on from CAIMWA010000166.1 coordinate 4,682, forward strand.
TGGCGTGGCTGCACGACCCCAACGGCTGGATCGGCCTGCTCACGCTCACGCTGCTCGAGATCGTCCTCGGCATCGACAACATCGTCTTCATCTCCATCGTCGCCGGCCGGCTGCCCCCCGCGCAGCAGCGCCCCGCGTGGCGCTGGGGCCTCGTGCTCGCGCTCATCCCGCGTATGCTGCTGCTGGCGTTCATCGAGAAGCTCCTCACGCTGACGCGCCCGCTCTTCACGATCTTCGGTCGCAGCGACGAGGCGAACCCGTTCGCGATCTCCGGCAAGGACCTCATCCTCATCGCGGGCGGCCTCTTCCTCGTCTACAAGGCCACGCGCGAGATCCACGGCAAGCTCGAAGGCGACGACGAGTCGCCCGGACCGGGCTCCAAGGGCGCCCGACGCTTCGGCGCCGTGCTGCTGCAGATCATGGTGCTCAACCTGGTCTTCAGCATCGACTCCGTGGTCACGGCCATCGGCATGGTCGACAACGTGTCCATCATGGCCGGCTCGGTCATCCTCGCGACGCTCGCGATGATCGTCGTCGCGCAGCCCGTCGGCGCCTTCGTCGACAAGCACCCGACGGTGAAGATGCTCGCGCTGTCGTTCCTCGTGCTCATCGGCGCGAACCTCCTCGCCGAGGGCTTCGGCCAGCACATCCCCAAGGGCTACACCTACTTCGCGATGGCCTTCTCGATGATCGTGGAGCTCGTCAACCTCCGCGCGCGCAAGGCCGCCGACCCGCCGGCGGTGAAGCTCCACGAACCCCATGCCCCGGCGATGCCGGCGGCGCCCCCGCAGGACGGCCCCTGAGCCGGAGATGACCCGATGCTCCTCGTGATCGACGTCGGCAACACCAACACCGTCCTCGGCGTGTACGAGGGCTCGGCGCTGCTCCACCATTTCCGCGTCGAGTCGGCCCGCGGACGCACCGCCGACGAATACACGGTCACCGTGCGCGCGCTGCTCGAGAGCCGCGCCATCGACCCCGAGGCGATCTCCGCCAGCGCCATGGCGTGCGTCGTGCCCTCGCTCGCCGACACCTTCGCCCGCGTCGTGCGCACCGCGTTCGGGCACGAGCCCCTCGTCGTCGGCCCGGGCATGAAGACCGGCATGCCGATCCTCTGCGACCAGCCCAAGGAGGTCGGCGCCGACCGCATCGTGAATTCCGTCGCCGCCTACGAGCGCGAGAAGCGTGGCCTCATCGTCGTGGACTTCGGCACCGCGACCACCTTCGACGTCGTGAGCCCGCGCGGCGAGTACCTCGGCGGCGTCATCGCCCCGGGCGTCCAGATCGCCGCCGACGCGCTCTTCACCCGGGCCGCCAAGCTGCCTCGCGTCGAGCTCACGATCCCCTCGAAGGTGCTCGGCAAGAACACCCTCCACGCCATGCAGGCGGGCATCCTGCTGGGCTACGTCGGCCTCGTCGACGGGCTCGTCGAGCGGCTGCGCCACGAGCTCGGATTCCCGTGCAAGGTGCTCGCGACCGGCGGCCTCGCGCGCACCATCGCGCCCGAGTCGAAGTTCATCGAGGAGGTCGACGACTTCCTCACCCTCGACGGCCTGCGCATCCTGTGGGAACGCAACGCCCCGTAGCGCGCCTCGCGCTCCTCGCCGCGCTCCTCGGCGTGGCGATGGGCGCTTCCATGCTCGCGGGCCCGGTGCACGTCTCGCTGCGCCGCGCACTCCACGACCCGGCGAGCCTGGACCACGCCGTCGCCTCGGCGCGCCTCTGCCGCGTGCTCCTCGGGGCCGTGGCCGGGGCCTCGCTCGCGGCGGTGGGCGCGGCGTTCCAGGGTCTCTTTCGCAACCCGCTGGGCGACCCGTATGCCCTCGGCGTCTCCGGCGGGGCAGCGCTCGGCGCCTCCATCGCGGTGCTCCTCGGGCTGGGGCTCGCAACGGTGCCCGCGGCGGCGTTCGTGGGCGCGCTCGCGGCCACCGGCGTCGTGCTCGCCGCGGCGCGCGGGTCCGAGGGGATCAGCGCCGAGTCCATGCTCCTCGCGGGCATGGTGTCGAACGCGATCAGCAACGCCGGCCTCGCGCTGCTGCGCACGTCGGTGCAGAACGTCCGATCGCAGGAGACGCTGACGGTGCTCCTCGGGACCATCTCCGAGGAGCCCTCGGACCGTGTGCTCCTCGTCGCGGCCGTCGCCGGTGCGGGGATGCTCGTGCTTTGGGCGCACGCGAAGGCCCTGAACCTTCTCGCCCTCGGCGGCGATGGCGCCGCGAGCCTCGGCCTCGACGTGCGGCGCGCGGAGCTCTCGGTGTTCGTCGCGAGCTCGGTGGTCGTGGCGGCGGTGGTGAGCGTCTGCGGCCTCATCCCCTTCGTCGGCCTGGTGGTTCCCAACCACGTGCGCCGGTGGGTCGGCGCCGATCACCGCGTGCTGCTGCCGGCGTGCGCCCTCGGCGGCGCGGCGTTGCTGGTTCTCGCCGACGCGGCGGCGCGAGCGTCGTTCGTGGTGCTGCACAGCGAGCCGCCGGTGGGGGCCCTCACCGCGCTCCTCGGCGGACCGTTCTTCCTGGCGCTCCTTCGCCGCCCCCGCGCCGCGCGGTAGCGTCTCGCGTCATGGATCGTGCGCCGCCGTGGCTCGGGGCCTTGCGGGACGAGCGACTCCCCGCCGTCGTCGTGGACCTCGACGCCTTCGACCGGAACGTGCGCGCCGTCGCCGAGGCCGTTCGCGCCGCGGGGCCGCTGCCGGTGCGCGTCGCCACGAAGTCCGTGCGGGTGCCCGAACTGCTGCGCCGCATCGCCGCCGCGGACCCGGTCTACCGCGGCTGGATGACGTACTCCGCGCACGAGACCCGGGCGCTCTGGGAGGACGGCTTCGACGACTTCCTGCTCGCCTACCCGGCGGTAGGGCGCGACGAGATCGCGGCGCTGCGGGCCGTGCACGACGGCGGCGGACGCGTCGCTGCGGTGGTCGACGGCGTCGACGGGCTCCGCGCGCTCGCTTCGGGGATGGAAGGCGTCGCGCGCCCCTTTCGCGCGGTGCTCGACGTCGACCTCTCGCTCCGACCGCTCGGCGGGGCGGTGCACGCAGGCGTGCGGCGCAGCCCCCTGCGGAGCCTCGACGACGTGCGCTCCCTCTACGCCGCCGCGACCTCGCTGCGGGCGGTCACCGTGTGCGGCTTCATGGGCTACGACGCCCAGCTGGCCGGGCTCCAAGACGCGAGCCCCTACCATCCGGTCATGAACGTCGCCGCGCGCGCCGTGCGAGCCCTCTCTCGGCGGTCGGTGCCGACGCGGCGCCGGGCCGTCGCCGAGCTGCTTCGAGGCCTCGGGTGCCCGCTGGAGATCGCCAACGGCGGAGGCTCCGGCTCCATCGACCACGCCCCGCGCGAGCCCTGGCTCACCGAGGTCACCGCGGGGTCGGCGTTCCTCGCCCCGCACCTGTTCGACTACTTCCGCAACGTGCGCTTCGAGGCCGCGTCGTGGATCGCGCTTCGGGCGGCGCGGGCGAGCGACGCGGGCTTCGTGACCTGCGCTGGCGGCGGCTATCCGGCGTCCGGTGCGGCCGGCCCGGACAAGCTGCTCCTGCCGGTGTGGCCTCGCGGTGCGCGGCTCGTCGACGCCGAGGGCGGCGGCGAGGTGCAGACGCCGGTGATGCTCGCGCCGGGGACGTCCGTCGCCATCGGGGACCCGGTGCTGTTTCGCCACGCCAAGGCCGGCGAGGCCGCGGAGCGCTTCGCGTCGTACCTCCTGGTCGCATCCGACCGCCTGGTAGGGAGCGCCCCGACGTACCGCGGGCGTGGCTGGTGCTTCGGCTGACGGCGCCGGGCGGATGCGGCCCCGTTGACACCCCGGGGGCCCCGTCGCATAGACCCGCCCCGCGGCCATGCCCCTCGCGCCTCCCCAGGTCGCTGCGACGTCCGACGGTTCCCTGGTGATGGCAGATCGAGCACACCCTGCGGCCCTCCGTGACTACGTGGCGCTCACGAAGCCCCGCCTGTCGGCCGTGGTGTTGTTCACCACCGCGGTGGGCTCCTGGGCCGCGGGCGCGTCACCGCTGCAGCGCATCTCGCTGCTGGCGCTCTTGGGCACCACCATCGCCGTCGCCGGCGCGCAGACCCTGAACTGCTACCTCGAGCGCGACCTCGACGGGCTGATGTTCCGCACCCGAAATCGGCCGCTCCCGGCGGGCCGCGTCGAGCCGCGCAGCGCCCTCGCGTTTGGCTGCGCGGTGTCGGCGATCTCCATCCCGACGCTGTACTTCGGCACCAACGCTCTCACGGCCGCGCTCGGCGCGCTGGCCCTGTTCAGCTACGTGTTCGTCTACACGCCGATGAAGACGCGGAGCGCGTGGGCCCTCGGCGTCGGCGCCATCCCCGGCGCCCTCCCGCCGCTCATGGGCTGGACCGCGGTGACCGGACGCCTCGACGCGGGGGGCCTCGCGCTCTTCGCGATCATGTTCCTGTGGCAGCTTCCGCATTTCATCGCCATCGCCCTCACGCTCAAGCAGGACTATGCCCGGGCAGGCATGAAGACCGTGCCCGAGGTCGTCGGCGATCGCGGGGCGCGCGTGCAGGCGGCGCTCTACACGGCGCTGCTGGTGCCGGTGAGCCTCGCGCTGGTGCCGTTGCACGTCGCCGGGCGCGGCTACGGCGTCGCCGCCATCGCGCTCGGCGCGGTGTTCCTCGGATGGAGCCTGCTGGGGCTGCGGCGCGACCCCGGACCGCGCTGGTCGCGCGTCGAATTCCTGCTGTCGCTCGTGTACCTCACGGGGCTCTTCGGCGCGCTCGGCCTGCGGGGCTGACGATGGCGGGCTCCCTCGGCGATCGCCTCCTCGGCGTGGTGGCGCGGCACCGTCTGGCCGCGACGCTGTGGCTCTCGCTGCTGCTCGCGGTGCCGGCCGTCGTCGTGCTCAAACATCAGCGCCCGCCGCTTCCGATCTACGCCCGGCTGCCCGCCTGGGAGCTCACGGACCAGGACGGCCATGCCTTCGGCGCCGCGCAGCTCCGCGGGCGGGTGTGGGTGGCGGACTTCATGTTCACGTCGTGCCCGTCGATCTGCCCGGAGCTCACCCGGCACCTCGGCGCGGTGCAGACGCGCACGGCGTCGCTCGGCGACCGGCTGCACATCGTGTCGATCTCCGTCGACCCCGTCGTGGACACCCCCGCGAGGCTCACCGAGTACGCGCACCGGCACGGAGCGGACCCCGCGCGATGGCACTTCGTCACGGGCACCGCGCCGGCGCTCCAGCACCTCGCCGCGGACGGGTTTCGCACGGCCCTCGGCGAGGTTCCGACGAGCGCCGAGGGCCGCCCGGAGACCTTCAACATCCTCCACAGCGCCCGGGTGATGCTCATCGACGGCGAGGGACGGATGCGCGGGGTCTACCGCACCGACGGCGAGGGCATGAGCGATCTGCTCCGCGACGCCGCTCGCCTCACCGGGCGCTGAGCGCGCCGTCGGCGAGGTGCCGATGCTCGTCCGCGAGGAACGACTCGATGCGCGCGCGGAACGGACGCGCGAAGAACGGCAGCTCGAGCTCGACGGTGATCGTCGCGGCGTCGAACGCGAGCCGGGCCTCGGCGCCGCGGTAAGTCGCCACCGCGGTGGTCTCCGAGGTCCAGCGGTGCATCGCCGCGATGTCGTGCTGGGGATACCGAGCCGCGTAATCCGCGACGCGCGCCTCGATGCGGGCGCGGAGTTCCGTCGGGGGCACCATGTGCGGGCGGCGGAATTCGAGCTTCATGGCTCCAACCTGTGCGAGGCGCGGCCCTCGGTCAACGCGCGTGCCGCGGAGCGCGCCGAGGTGGGGTAAGTACGGCGACGCAGATGGCCACCAGACCGCACCGCATCGGAGTCGTGCTCAACGCCAACGCTGGCGGCTTTCGGCGCAACCCAGCTCGCGTCGAGGCGCTGCGCTCGGCGCTGGGTGCCCGCGGCAACTTCGCGGCGACGCGATCGCCCGACGAGCTCGCCGACGCGGCGCGCGCCTTCGAGCGCGACGGCGTGACGGTGCTCGCCATCGCGGGCGGCGACGGCAGCGCGAGCGTGACGCTCTCGACCTTCGCGCAGACCCTCGGCGAGGACGCGCTTCCGCCGGTGGCGCTGCTCCGCGGCGGCACCATGAACACCGTGGCGAACGGCCTCGGCCTCCCGCGCGGACGCCCTCCGAAGATGCTCGCGGCGCTGCTGCGTCGCCTCGACGACGGCGCGCCGTTGACCGCGCACCGGCACTCCACGCTGCGCGTCGGCGACCGCTTCGGGTTCCTCTTCGGCACGGGCGTCGTGTCGGGCTTTCTTCGCGAGTACTACGCGGGCGGCGACCCGACGCCGGTGCACGCGGCGAGCGTGCTGGCGCGCGGGGTCGCCTCGGCGGTGGTGGGCGGACCGATGATCCGGCGCCTCGCTGCGCCGTGCCGTGCGGCCGTGCGCTTCGATGATGGCGAGGCGTGGCCCGTGCGCGACTACCTCACCGTCGCCGCAGGCACCGTCGACCAGATCGGCCTGGGGTTCCGTCCGTTCCTGCGCTGCGCCGAGCGCGACGGCGCGTTCCACCTCCTCGGCATCCACGCGACGGCGCTCGGCTTCGCCCTCGAACTTCCGCGCGTTCGCCTCGCGCGCCCGATGCGGCCGGGGCGCGCGTTCGAGAAGGTGACGAGCCACGCGACGATCACCTTCGAAGGCGGCTCGGGCCACTACATGCTCGACGGCGAGCTCTTCGAGACGACGGCGCCGCTGACGCTGCGCGCGGGCCCCGCGGTCTCCATCGTGCGCTGAACAATCGTCGGCCCGTCGGGAACCTCGCCGTACCGACGCTGTCCCACTGCACGAACGCCGCGACGACCTCCGGATCGCGGCGAACGGAGAGGTACAGCCATGACCACGCAGCGCCACGCCACGCCCGCCCCGCACCCTTCGGACCTCGACGCCGTCTACCAGCTGGTAAAGCGCGCCGACATCGACCCCTCGGAGGTCGAGGACGCCGCGCGCTCCGCCGTGGAGGTGACCGTGCTCTGGAACCGCGCAGCGCTCCACGTCGCCCACCTCGGCGAGGGCGCGGGCTTCACGCTCACGAGCCGCGCTCCGTCGCTCACCTCGGTGGTGCGTCGCGCGCTCCCGGCCTTCGGAGCGGGGGGCGCGCTCATGCTGGGCGGAGCGCTCGCGGCGAGCCTGCCCGTCGCGTCCATCGGCGCCGTCGCGACGGCCGTGGGCGTGGGCCTCGGCGTGCGCGCGCACCAGCGCAACGACGCCGCGGTGCAGGACCCGGGACGCTTCGTGGTGGCCGAGGAGATGCTCGGCGCCGACGAGCTCCCGGTGATCGTTCGCGAGGGCGACGGAACGCGCTTCATCGTTCCGCGCGGCGCCGCCGGCGAGGTCGAGATCGACGGCGAGAAGCGCGGCGTGGAGCAGCTTCTGGCGCAGGGGCACGCGCGGGCTTCGCAGGTGTGCGACGGAGCCATCGAGGTCGCGATGGTCCCCGGCGGGCGGTACCGCATGGAGCTCGCCGGGCTCACGGTGATCGCGAAGGTCGTTCGCGCGGGCCGGCGCACCGGGGCGGGCGTGGGCCGGGACCGGGCGCTGCGCTCCGCGGGCGCAGGCTCGCTGGCCCTCGCGGTGGCGATGCTGGGCGTGCTGCGCCTCGCCTCGACGGACGAGTCCGGGCTCCTCTCTGCCACGGACCCGGACGCCGCCCTCTCGGACCTGCGTGCGTTCATCGCCCGGCAGGAGGCGCGCCCCGAGGTTCCTCCGCCGGCCGAGGCGGCGGCTGCCGAGCCGGCTGCCCGCGACGGCGCCGCGCACAGCGGCCCGGCGGGTGCGATGGGCCGCCCCGACACGGCGGACACGCACCATCGCTACGAGATCCGGCGCACCAACGAGCCGCCGCACCTCACCAACCGCACGGCCCGGGAGCAGGTGTCCGAGCGCGGTGTCTTCGCGGCGCTCGGCGGCACGCGCCCCATGAGCGCCGACGGATCCAGCGGCATCGTGTCGCCGTTCGGACAGGTCACCGAGGCCGGCGACGCCGACCGCTCGCACCACGGCAACCTGACCGGCGACGTCGCTGGAGACGCCTTCGGCTACAACGGCCTCGACGGCGTCGGGCCCGGATGGGGCGGCGGCGGCGACCACGAAGGGACCGTCGGCACCGGCACGCTCAACACCGTCGGTCGCAGCGCGGGATGTCCCGAGGGCGAGGACTGCCGCTACGGTCAGAACCGCGGACGGCTGCACGACACCGGCACGCACGGACCGCGCGTGACCCCCTCGCGTCCCGAGGTCTCGGGCATCTCCCCGGAGGTCATCCGCCGCGTCGTGCTGCGCAACATCGGCCAGGTCAACCACTGCTACGAGCAGGGCCTCGCGACGAACTCGGCCCTCGCCGGACGCGTCTCCGTGCAGTTCGTGATCAGCCCCAGCGGCAGCGTGATCAGCGCGCACGTCGTCAGCGAGAGCCTCGGCGTGCCCGCGGTCTCGACGTGCATCGCCGCCGCGGTGCAGCGTTGGAGCTTCCAGCTCCCGGCCGACAGCGGCGCCATCACCGTCACCTACCCGTTCTCGCTCATCCCCGCCGACGGCTGAGCCGCCTCGCGCACCCACCTCGCGGCACTCGGTGCGGCGATGTGCGCACTGCGCTGCGCCAGCCGGTCGCTGTCGAATCGTCGACCCTGCGTGCTAAGGTCCGAGCTCCTTGACGCGTCCGAGCCGTCGAACGGGGTGAGCGATACCAATGGCTACTGAAGATCCGATCGTGACCCACGCCAAGACCCGCCTTGGCAGAACGCTGCGCGGGAAGTGGACCCTCGACAAGCTGCTCGGCGTGGGCGGCATGGCTGCGGTGTACGAGTGCACGCACCGCAACGGGTCGAAGGTCGCGATCAAGATGCTTCACCCGAACCTGATGTTCGAGACGAACTTCGCCCAGCGTCTCGTGCAGGAAGGGTACGTCGCCAACAAGATCAACCACCCGGCGGCGGTGAAGGTCTACGACGACGACACCGACGAGTCCGACGGGTCGGTCTTCCTGGTGATGGAGCTCCTGCACGGGCAGACGCTGTCGCAGTACCGGCGCATGAAGAAGCGCTTCACCGAGCTCGAGACCTTCAAGATGATGGCGCCGGTGCTCGAGTGCCTCGGCAACGCGCACGCGCACGGGATCATCCACCGCGACGTGAAGCCCGAGAACCTCTTCGTGCAGCCCGACGGGTCCGTGCGGGTGCTCGACTTCGGCATCGCGCGCGTCACCGACAGCTCCAACGTCACCGCGACGCGCACGGGCATGGTGGTCGGCTCGCCGGCGTACATGTCCCCGGAGCAGGCGCTCGGAAAGATGAATTCCGTGGGCCCGCAGACCGACGTGTACGCGGTGGGAGCGACGATGTTCGCGCTCATCTCGGGCTCGACGCCGCACGCCGGCGAGTCGACGCAGGAGATGATCGTCCTCGTCGCCACGCAGCAGGCGCGCAAGCTCGCGACGGTTTTCCCCGACGTGTACCCGCGGGTCGGCGAGGTCATCGACCGCGCGCTGAACTACAACATCTCGGAGCGGCAGCCCGACGCCACGGCGATGCTCAACGACGTGCGCGCCGTGATCAACGAGCTCGAGGGCGGCCCCAAGCAGCGCGTGCTCCCGACCTTCGCCGTCGACGACGAAGAGGGAGCGACGCAGGTCGCCCAGGCGCTCAAGCCCGGCGTCGGACGCAGCGAGGGCTCGGCGCCTCCCGAGGGCGGCAAGATGCGGCAGGCGACGATGGCTCCGATGGGTGCGCCCTTCAAGGCGAACCCCCTCGGACCGCCCATCGCACCGCCGACGGCCCCCGCGGCAGGCATGCCGCCGACGCAGGCGATGGAGGCGTTTCCCGTCGCCTCGGGTCCGACGCACGAGTCGGTGCCGGGCTTCGCCAGCCTCCAGGGACACCCGCCGGGTTCGATCTCCGGCGCGGGCTTCCCGGGCTCGTCGAGTGGCATCAACGTTCCACCGGACATCGGCGCGACGAGCGGCCAACGCCCCGGCGTGAGCACGAACATGGCTTGGGCCGCGCCGCCTGCGACGGAGGGCGCGCCCGCGATCAAGCCGAAGAAGTCGAACACGCTCGCCATCGCGGCGGGCGTGTTGGTGCTGCTCGGTGGCGGTGCCTTCGCGGCGAAGACGATGCTCGGCGGGAGCCCCGACCCGGCGCCCGCGGCAACGCACGCCGCCGCCCCGCGGGCTCCGACCCCCGCGCCGGCTCCGCATGCCGTCGTGGCGGCTCCGACGCCGGCCCCCTCGGCACCGACGCCCGCACCGGTGGCTGCGCCCGCACCGGTGGCTGCGCCGGCCCCCATCGCGGCACCGACGCCGACTCCGGCCCCGACAGCTCCCACGCCTCCGGCCGCAGCGCCGACGGCACCGCCGCCTGCCGCCGTTGGCGACCCTGCGCCGACGGCGGCCGACGACCACCGGCGGCACCCCCGCCCGCACGACCACGACGCCCCCACCGCCGCCGCGGCTCCGGCCGCTCCTGCGGCACCGGCGGCACCGGCGGCGCCCAGGCCGGCGAGACCGCGCCGACCGCACGCTCCGACGGCCGCGCCGGACCCCGGCGGCCTCGGCTACTGATTCCTCGGCGTCGACCGCGCCACCCCCACGCCCGTCGATGACGACCGTGCTCCCGCTGCGCGCGCTGAACCGCGCGACGCTGGCGCGGCAGAGGTTGCTCGCGCGCGGCACGACCCTGGCCGACGTGCTCGCGGGTGTCGGCGGGCTGCAAGCGCAGGCGCCGTTTCCACCGTTCGTGGGTCTGTGGAGCCGCGTCGCGGACTTCGCGTCGGATCACCTCCGCGCCGCCCTCGACGCGCGTGCGGTGGTTCGCGCGACGCTGCAGCGGGCGACGCTGCACGTGGTCACCGCGGACGATTTCGTCCGGTTTCGAGCGGCGCTGCAGCCCGTGCTCACGCGAGCGTGGATGTCGGCGTCGCGGGGCCGTGCCGCGGCCATCGACCTGGAGGCCCTCGTACGCGAAGCGAAGGCTCGCTTGCGCGCAGGGGCGTGCACCGCCGCGGCGCTTCGCGACCACCTCGGGGCGTTGCATCCCGGTCTGGATCCGCAGGTCCTGAGCCTCGCGGTGAGGCACGAGCTTCCGATGGTGCAGACGCCGGGCCGCGGGGCCTGGAGCTTTCCCGCGTCCCCCGCCTTCGCCGACGCGGAGGCCTGGCTCGGACGTCCGCTCGGCGGCGACCGGGACCTCGCCCCGCTGCTGCGACGCTACCTCGAGGCCTTCGGTCCGGCGACCGTCGCCGACTTTCAGACGTGGTCCGGCGTGCGCGGCGCGCGTCCGCTCTTCGAGGGCCTGAGACCCGAGCTCGAGGTCATTCGCGACGAGCACGGGCGTGAGCTCTTCGACGTCGAAGGCGCACCGCGGCCCGACGTCGACACACCGGCGCCGCCGCGCTTCGTGCCCGACTGGGACAACCTCCTCCTCGCGCACGACGACCGCACGCGGATCATCCCGCCGGAGCACCGTCCGACGATCTTCTTCTCGGCGCAACGCGTGCGGGCGACGGTGCTCGTCGACGGCTTCGCCGCGGCGGTGTGGGACATCGAGCGCTCGCGCGACGCGGTCGTGCTCGTGGTGCGGCCACTCGCGCCGATGTCGGGTCGGGCGCGCAACGACGTGGCCGACGAGGGCGCGCGGCTGCTGGCGTTCACCGATCCGGGAGCGAGGACCCGCGACGTGCGCTTCGACGCCGCGCCGTGACTCAGGGCGTGCCGGACCAGCGCACGCGGACGCCGTCTTGCACGCGCAGCGCCCCGAGCAGCGCGCGGAACGGGGTGATGCCAAAGGCGCTCTGACGCAGCGTCGCCTCGGCCACCACGTGGTCGCCGTCGGCGCGCACCACCAGCCGAAGCGGGAGCGACCGTCCATGGAGCGCGAGCGTGCCCTCGACGTCCGCGGGGGCGTCGCCCACCCATCGTCCCTCGAAGACGATCTGCGGGTGCCTGCGCGCCTCGAGGACGTCGTCGCGGGTGGACGCCTCGATCTTCGCGCGGTCCGACGCGCTCAGCGCCGCAGGGTCGTCGCGCCCATCGCGCTGCGCGGCCACCACCCGGAGCGACGACGCATCGACGATCGCGCGCACGGTCCTCGCGGTTCGATCGACGGTGACCGCGCACGTCCCGC
>CAIMWA010000167.1 GCA_903845045.1 uncultured delta proteobacterium
CGGACGCTTTGCTGCCGGGCGTGAGCGCGGCGGGTCAAGATGGCTGAACATCATGCAGAACTGAAGCTGTGGTCGCGGTCTCGCGATGTGTAGAAGTGGAAGGGCTTCAGCCCGCGGCGAAGTCGATCGCGAGCGAAATCGATGCTGAGCCGTCCCGCCGGGGTGTGGGCGTCGCCGCCCGAAAGTGGGAGCCCGCGCCCGGGCGACCTCTCCCGCAACGCCCGTGGTGGCGTTCGAAAATGCTTGAAAACAAGCATTTCCGTGCGTGGCACCGGCGCTGCAATGCGTGTGTTCCGAGAGGCGACGCGCACCATGAAGAACCCGACGATCCGCTCCGAGCAGCTCCCGAACGCAGTCGCGGTGGCGATGACGCCGACGATCCGTCGCATCGCGATCTCGACGGCGCGCCGGGTGCCGCCGGGGTACGTCACCGTCGACGAGCTCGTGAGCGCGGGGTACCTCGGGCTGCTCGCCGCGTACCGCTGCTTCGACCCCGCCGCGAGCAACGACTTCGAGAAGTACGCGAGCTACTGCATCCACTTGCGCATGAAGGAGGAGCTGCGCCAGGCCGACCCGCTGCGCCGCACGCTGCGCTCCCGGGACCGCGCCGCCCGCCGCGCCGAGCGCGCCCTCGAGGTCCGCAACGGCGAGCCCGCGACCGTCGAGCAGGTCGCCGCCGAGCTCGACATGACCGTCGAGGCGTACCTCGCGATGCGCGCCGCCCTCGCCCGCGCCACGGCGACCCGCGCCACGGTGAGCCTGGACGAGTTCATCGAGCGCTCCGGCGACGAACCGGCGGACGCCGAGGCCGACGCCGTCGACGAGATCGTGGCCCACGCCGAGGCCGTCGAGGCCGCGTCGCTCGCCATCGCGGCGCTCCCGGTGCGGCTCCAGCAGGTGATCCGCCTGCACCACGACGAGGAGCGGACGCTGCGCGAGATCGGCAGCGCCCTCGGCGTCACCGAGTCGCGGGCGTGCCAGCTCCACTCCGAGGCGATCCGGCGCTTGCGCATCGCGTGCGCCGCGCAGCCCGACGCCGCCATGGCGATGGTGGCCTGAGCGCCGCCGTCAGGGCGCGACGCGCGGCAGCGACACGCAGAACACCGTGCCCCGCGGCACGTTCTCCTCGATCCAGATGCGCCCGCCGTGGGACTCCGCGGCCACCTTGCAGAACGCGAGGCCGAGGCCGCGGCTGCGCCGGTCGTGGTCGCGCCCGCCGCTCTCGTGGCGCGCGTAGCGATCGAAGACGTGCTCCCGGGCGTCGACGGGGATGCCCGCGCCCTCGTCACGCACGCGAAGCTCCACGGCCCCGCCGCGCGCCGCCACGTCGACGCCGATGGGGCGGCCGAAGGGACCGTACTTGATCGCGTTGTCGAGGAGGTTGCCGAGCAGCCGCCGGAGCAGCGACGCGTCGGCGTCGAGGCGCGCGTCGCCGTCGACGGTGACGACGATCTCCGCGCCGCGCTCCACCGCACGGTTGTTCTCGCGGTCCGCGGCCTCGCGGGCGACGGCGCCGAGGTCCACCGGGGCGCGCTGCGGCGCGAGGGTCTGCTCCTCGCTGCGGGCCACGTCGAGCATGTCGAGCACCATGCGGTCGAGGAGCTGCGCGGCCGCCGCGATGTCGTCGATGCACGAGCGCACCTCGGGGGGCAGCGCGCGCATCGCGCACACCTGCGCGTTCATGGAGATCACCGACAGCGGGTTCTTGAAGTCGTGCACGAGGAACGACGTCATCACCTCGCGCTGGCGGTGCAGCTGCACCATGCGCTCGCCGAGCTCCCGCATCTCGTCGTAGTGCCGCTTGATGCGCAGCATGGACCGCACCCGGGCGCGCAGCTCGGAGCGGTTCACGGGCTTCGAGATGAACTCCTCGGCGCCGGCCTTGAGCCCGCGCAGCACGTCCTTCGGCGAGTCGAGCGAGGTCACGAGCAGCACCGGGATCGGCGCCAGCGCGGGGTCGTCCTTGAGGCGCTTGCACACCTCGAAGCCGTCCATGCCCGGCATCATCACGTCGAGGAGCACGACGTCGACGGGGTTCTGCGCGAGGTACTCGAAGGCCTCGGGGCCCGACGCCGCGAAGGCCACGCTCACGTTCTCCCGCGCGAACACCGTCGCGAGGGTGAAGCGCGAGATCTCGTCGTCGTCGACGATGAGCATGCACGGCACGCGGTCGTCGCCGATCGCCTCGGGAAAGCCCGAGGTGGGGTCCGCGGAGCGCGAGGTGCCGCTCGACGGCGGGCGCGGGTTCGGCGACGTCATGAACGGCGCCTACGCTACCAGGGACGCGGCCGAGGTGCGTACTTCGCAGCGGCCCCCGGTGATCGTCGCGACGTTGCGAAGGAAGCTCAAGGCGTGGCGCCGGGTGACCGATCGGGGGGGGCATGAGCCTGCACGCCGCCGCCTCCGCCGAACGTCACGACACGCCCGTCGCGGGAACGCCCGCCGGGACCGAGGCGCCCGCGCATCGACCGTCGGTGGCGCCGGCGCCGAAGACCCGCGGACGCGTGCTCGTGGTCGATGACGAGCCCTCCACCCGTCGCGCGATCCGCATGGGCGTCGAGGCGAGCGGCTACGAGGTCGAGACCGCCTACGACGGGACCACGGCCCTCAAGCTCTTCACCAGCGGGCGCCCCTTCGACGTCGTAGTCAGCGACGTCTCCATGCCCAACATGGACGGCGTCGACCTGCTCCGCGAGATCCGCCGCACCGACTACGACATCCCCGTGATCCTCGTGACGGGCTCGCCGGACGACCGCTGCGCGCGCGACGCCGTCGAGAACGGCGCGCTCATGTACCTCGTGAAGCCCCTCGACTTCCGGCTCCTCGACCAGTTGATCGCGCACGCCATGCAGCTCCACCGCCTCGCGCGCATCAAGCGCATCGCGTGGGAGCACCTCGGCGTCACCGGCGACCGCATCGGCGACCGCGGCGCCCTCGACGGGCGCTTTCGCGCGGCCCTCGAGAAGCTCTGGATCGCGTTCCAGCCCATCGTGCGCTGGCACGACCAGTCCGTCGTCGGCTACGAGGCGCTGGTGCGCAGCGACGAGGAGACCATGCGCGACCCCGGCAGCCTCATCGCCGCCGCCGAGCGCCTCGGCAAGACCACGCTCCTCGGGCGCACGATCCGGTCGCGCATCGCCGAGTCCATCCCGAACGCGCCCGGCGACGCCATGATCTTCGTGAACCTGCACCCCGAGGACCTTCGCGACGAGCTGCTGCTCTCCGACGCCGACCCGCTGCGCCCCTTCGCGGAGCGCATCGTGCTCGAGATCACCGAGCGCGAGGCCCTCGACCGCATCGACGACCTCTCGCGGCGCATCGACCGGCTGCGCTTCATGGGCTACCGCATCGCCGTCGACGACCTCGGCGCAGGCTACGCGGGGCTCAACTCCTTCGCGCAGCTCAAGCCCTGGGTGGTGAAGATCGACATGGCGCTCGTGCGCGGCATCGACACCGACCCGGTGCGCTACAACATCGTGCGGGCGGTGCTCTCGCTCTGCCAGGAGATCGGCGTGCAGGTCATCGGCGAGGGCGTCGAGACCGAGGCCGAGCGGCAGACCCTCGGGAGCCTCGGCTGCGAGCTGCAGCAGGGCTACAAGTACGCCCGCCCGGCGCGCGGCTTCGCGACGGCATAGCGAGGTTCTTGATCGACGCGGCGGCACCGGCGAAGGTCCGCCGCCGAAGATGGACGACGCGGTGAACGAGGCGACGGCGGGGGGCACGGCGGAGCGGGAGGTCGAGGCGCTGCGCGCGCGCGTGGCGGAGCTCGAGGCGGAGCTGCACGCGCAGAGGGCGCGCAACGACGTCGCCGTATCCGAGGGGCGGCAGGCGCTCGCGGCGTCGGACCAGAAGTTCCGCGAGCTCGCCGAGAACATCGGCGAGGTCTTCTGGGTCCTCGACGTGGAGCTCGGGCGCGTGACCTACGTGAGCGACGCGTACCGCGCGGTGTGGGGCCGCGAGCCCGACGAGGTCTACCGCAACCCCAAGGCCTACGAGGACGCGATCCACCCCGACGACCTCGCGTCGGAGCACGAGGCGTGGCAGCGCCGGGCGCGCGGCGAGGTCACGACCACCGAGTACCGCGTGCTGCGCCCGGACGGCACCGTGCGCTGGGTGCGCGACCGCGGGTGGCCCGTCTTCGCCTCGGACGGACGGTGCATCCGCCACGTCGGCCTCGCGCAGGACATCACCGCCGATCGCGAGCGCGTGGTGGCCTTGGAGCGCAGCGAGCAGCGCTTCCGCACGATCCTCGACCGGCTCTGGGAGGGCGTGATGCTCACCGACGCCGAGGGCGTCGTGCGCTTCGTCAGCAACGCCGAGACTCTCGTCGGGCGCTCGGCGGAATCGATCGTCGGCACGCGCGCCCAGGCGCAGATCCATCCCGACGACGCGGCCATCGCGACCGATGCGCGTCGCCGGTGCCTTGCGGAGCCGGGGGTGTCGCAGCGCTTCGACGCGAGGCTTCGTCGGGCCGACGGGAGCACGACGTGGGGCGAGTTCGCGATGCTGAACCTCCTCGACGACCCGGCCGTCGGCGCCGTCGTCGCGCAGGTCCGCGACATCACCGATCGCCGCCGCGCCGACGACGCGCTGCGCACGCTCAACGCCGACCTGCGCAAGACCGTCGACGAGCACGTCGCGGAGCTCTCGGAGCTCTACAACGAAGCTCCCTGCGGCTACCACAGCATCGACGCCGAGGGCGTGGTGCAGCGCATGAACGACACCGAGCTCCGGTGGCTCGGCTACGAGCGCAGCGAGGTCGTGGGGCGCAAGCGCCTCGCGGACCTGCTCGCGCCGGCGTCGCGCCCGTTCTTCGAGGCGCTGCTGGCGGGCGCCGACGCGAGCTCGCGCTACGACGGCATCGAGTACGAGATGCTCCGCAAGGACGGCACGGTCTTTCCGGTGCACGTGAGCGTGGCCAAGGTGCACGACGCCGCGGGACGCTTCGTGAAGTCGCGAACGTCGGTCTTCGACGTGAGCGAGCGGCGCCGCTCGGAGCGCGAGACCCGCGCGCGGGAGCGCGACCTGCGGGACTTCCTCGACAGCGCCAGCGACCTCGTGGTGTTCCTCGACCCGGCGGGGCGGGTGACCTACGCGAACCGCGCGTTCTGCGAGGCCCTCGCGGTGCCGTCGCAGGACCTCGCGTCGCTGACCCTCGCCGACGTGCTGCCTCCCGGCGCCGACCCCGTCGCGCTCCTCGCGCAGCTCGGCGCCAACGGCCGGCAGCCCACCGAGGTCACCCTGCTCGCGCGCGACGGTCACGCCGTGCTCGTCGAGGGCACCGCGAATCGCCGCGTCTCCGCCGACGGTCACACCACCGCGATCCAGGCGTTCCTGCACGACGTCACGGAGCGCCGCCGCGCCGAGCGCGCCCTCGACGACGGCCGCAAGGAGCTCGCCCGCGCGCACGAGGCCCTCACCCACGCCAGCCGCACGAAGGACGAGTTCCTCGCGGGCATGAGCCACGAGCTCCGCACGCCGCTGCACTCGGTGCTCGGGCTCTCCGAGGCGCTCCTCGAGGACATCTACGGCGAGCTGCCCGCCGAGCAGCGCGGGGTGTTGCAGCGCATCGACGACAGCGGACGCCACCTCCTCGAGCTCATCAACGACCTTCTCGACCTGACGAAGGTCGAGGCGGGGATGGTCGAGCTCGAGAACACACCCGTCCGTCTCGACGAGCTGTGCCGGTCGAGCGCGTGGCTCGTGCGCGGCGCGGCGGAGCGCAAGCACCAGCAGGTCACCCTCGACGTGCGCGACGGCGACACCGCGTTCCTCGGCGACGAGCGAAGGCTCAAGCAGGTGCTCGTGAACCTCCTCGGCAACGCCGTGAAGTTCGTCCCCAAGGGCGGCGACCTCGGCCTCGAGGCGCGCGTCGACCACGACGAGGGCGTCGTGCTCTTCGTCGTGTGGGACCACGGCATCGGCATCGCGCCGGAGCACGTTCCCCGGCTCTTTCAGCCCTTCGTGCAGTTGGACAGCGGCCTCGCGCGCAAGCACGAGGGCACCGGCCTGGGCCTCGCGCTGGTGCGCCGCCTCGTCGAGCTCCACGGCGGCGCCGTCGGGGTCCAGAGCAAGCCCGGCGAGGGCACCCGCTTCACCGTCACGCTCCCGCTCCGCCGCCCTGGCTGAACGGGCGCGGACCGCGGGCCCTGGGGCATGCGGAGTCTTTACCGCGCACCCCCCGGCGTTCTATGAAGCACCCATGAACGGAACGCTTCGGGCGTCGCTGGGGTTGTTGGTGGCTGGGGCGCTCGCGGGGGCATGCCGCGACGGCACCGGGAACGTCACCGAGGTCCCGACGGACGATGTGCCGGCCTTCGACGCGGGCACCTTCGACGCCGGCTTCTTCGACGCGGGAACCCCGGTGGACACGGGCTCGGCGCGTGACGCGAGGGCCGACGTTCCGCGCGACACCGGGCCGTCGTGCGTGTGTCCGACGCTCCCGGCGACGTGCACCGCGCCGTCGCCCGACGTACCGGCGTTCAGCCCCGGTCCCACGCTGCTGAACCAGGTCGCGGCGGTCGTGGCGTGCGCGACGACGAGCCTGCACCTCGCCCTCTACGAGACCACCTGGGACTGCCTGCCGTCGCTCCTCGCGGCGCGCCTGCGGGCGGTGCCGGGGCTCACGGTGCAGATCGTCATCGACGCCGACGACTGCCCCGCGGGCGACGGCGGCGCGGCGTGCCCCATCCGCGCGCTTGAGGGGACCGCCGGCGTGCAGATCGTCGCCGACAACCGCACGGCGCTCATGCACCACAAATTCATCGTCGCCGACGGCACGTCGGTGTGGGTCGGCTCCGCGAACAGCAGCCAGCAGTCGTACTGCCAGGACGCCAACGACGCCGTGGTGGTGTCCGAGGCGGGCATCGTCGCGGCCTACGAGGCCGAGTTCCAGCGGATGTTCCACGACCACGCGTTCGGTCCCACGGCGGCCACGGCGCCGGTCACCGCGGGGCACTACGCGGCGTATTTCAGCCCGCGCATGCCGTCGGGATCGCCGGCGCGGTGGTTCACCGACCTGGTCGCGGCGATCAACGGCGCCACGACCTCCGTCGACTTCGTCATCGCGTCGTGGACGCGAACGGAGATCTCCGACGCGCTCATCGCCGCCCGCATGCGAGGCGTGTCGGTGCAGGGCGTCGTGGCGCCGGAGTACGCCAACGACCTGCCCGCGCAGGCGCTGCTCCGCGCGGGCGTGCCGATCCGCACGGGGCAGGTGCACAGCAAGATGATGGTGGTCGACGGGAGCACGGTGATGACCGGCTCGGCGAACTGGTCCGCCGCGGCCTGGGACAACAACGAGAACAGCCTGTGGATCCGCGACGCCGCCATCGGCGCGGCCTACGAGGCGTACTTCACGCGGCAGTTCGGCGTGGCCACGGTGCCGCCGCTGGTGCGCGACCGCTGACCGCGCTCAGGACCTCGGAGCGGCCTCGGGCAGCGACGGACGGTCGGCCGCGGGCGTCCAGCACGCGACGCGGTTGCGGCCCTCGCGCTTGGCGGCGTAGAGCGCGGCGTCGGCGCGGCGCCAGAGCTCCCGCAGCGTCGTCGTCTCGCAGCACCACACGCCCACGCCTACGCTGACGGTGATGGTCCGCGCGGCGCCGGAGCACTGCATGGGCATCGCCTCGACGGCACCGCGCACGCGCTCGGCGAGCACCGACGCGCCCTCCTCGGTGGTGTGCGGCGCGAGCACCATGAACTCCTCGCCGCCCATGCGCGCGACGACGTCGGTGCTGCGCGCGGTGCAAAGCAGGGCCCTCGCCACGGCCTGGAGCACCTCGTCGCCCACGAGGTGTCCGCAGGAGTCGTTGACGCGCTTGAAGTGGTCCACGTCGACCATGAGCAACGTGAGCGGCGCGCCGTGGCGCATGGACCGCGCGACCTCGGCCTCGGCGCGCTCCTCGCCGGCGCGGCGGTTCATGAGGCCCGTGAGGGCGTCGGTGCGCGCGAGGTCCTCGAGGCGGGCGACCAGGGCGCCGCGCGTCGCCTCGGCCTCGCGCAGCCGGCGCACCAGCGACCAGTACCGCGCCACCGCGAGCAGCGCCGCCACGAGCAGCGCCGTGAGCCCCGCGAGCGCACCCAGGAGCCTCGCCGACTCGCCCCGCGGCTCGGGGTCGTACACGTGCCGCGCGAGGTCCGTGGGCACGCGGTCGAGGAGGCCGGTCTCGCGGTAGACCGCGGCGATGTGCGCGATGCGCCCGGGGCTGATGTACCCCACGTCGACGAAGTCCGGCTGCACGAGGCGGCGCGTCTCCGCGGCCTCGAAGCGGAGATGGTCGAGGGTGTGGCGGCGGCTGTACGAGCTCCAGATGAGCTGCACGGTCTCCTCGGTGTGCGCGAGGGCCCACTGCCAGCCGCGCAGCGACGCCGCGCGAAAGGCCCGCACGCGGTCGGGGTGCGCCGCGAGCTCGCGCTCCGACGTGAACAGCATGTCGCCGTAGAAGTCGATGCCCGCGGACTGCGGGTCGAGCAGCACGTACGGCATGCCGCGGGCGCGCAGCTCGAAGGGCTCGTCGGTGCGGTACGCCGAGATGGCGTCGGCGCTGCCGCCGAGGAACGGCTCGAGCGAGTAGTTGAGCGGCGACTGCGTGAGCCGCGACGGGTCGACGCCGGAGCGCTGAAGGTACGCGACGAGGTCCGCGGACTCGGGCTCCACCGCCCAGCGCTTGCCCGCGAGGTCCTCGACGGTGTGCACGCCCGACGCCGGGCGACCGAGGATCACGTGCGGCGAGTGCTGGAAGATCGCCGCCAGCAGCACGAGCGGCGCGCCGCGGGCGATCTGCGTCACGACCTGGGCGCTGCCGACGCCGAATTCCGCGCGGCCCTCGAGCACTGGCTGCGTGCTGTCGCGCACGCCGCGCAGCTCCTCGATGTGCACGTCGAGGCCCGCGTCGCGGTAGTAGCCCTGGGCGAGCGCGGCGTAGTACCCGGCGAACTGGAACTGGTGGAGCCACTTGAGCTGCAGCGTGACGTGCTGCGCCGGGGCCGACTGCGCGGCGGCGGGCGTCGGGGCCCCGACGATCAAGCAGGCGAGCGTCAGCGCGCGTCGTCCGCGGCCGCGCCACCGCTTCGAAGGCGCTGCGGGCGGTGATGGCGGGAACGGCATGCGCGACGGTCGACCTGCATCACGTGTCGGCTCCGAACCCCTCCAGGTTTAGCTCGGGCGTGGTGCGGCGGATTGTCGCAGCGGCCGTGCGATCCGACGCCGCGGGCCATTTCCGCGGCGTCGACGGCGGTGCACCATCGTCGGGTGCTGCGCTCTGGTGCCGTCTCGTCGGTGTGTGTCCTCGTGGCGCTCGGTTGCTCGTCCGATCCCGTGGGGCCCGTCGTCGACGACGCGGCGGCGGGGCTCGACGCGGCGGACGCCGGCGCCGTGGAGTCCGGTGTCGACGCGTTCACCGTCGAAGCGGCGCTCGATGCAGGACCGATGACCGCGCGCGACGTGCTGCTCGAGTCCGGTCTCGACGACCGCGCCGCCGTGGTGGACCGACCCGACGTCGTCGATGCGAGCGTGATCCTCGACGCTTCGCGCGCCGACGTCCCGGGCGCGGCGGACGTGGCGGGCGCAGCGGACGTCGCGACGCCCGTCGACGCGGGCGGTCCTGCGCCGCCGGTGTGCGTGGGGGCGGCGTGCCTCTCGTCGGTGACGTGCCCCACGGGCGCTCCCGAGGCGTGGTTCCGCGCCGTCGCTGCGCCGCCTTCGCCAGTGGCGCCGGGCGCGCGCGTGGCGGTGTCGGTGACCTTCGCGAACTGCTCCGGCCACGCGTGGACCGCGGCAACGAACGCCGGGGCGGCGACGGGCATCAAGCTCGGCGCCGAGGGTCCGCGCGACAACGCGACGTGGGGAACGAACCGCTTCGCGCTCCCGGTGCCTTCGGTGCCTGCGGGCAGCGCGGTGACGA
>CAIMWA010000168.1 GCA_903845045.1 uncultured delta proteobacterium
GAAGCTGACGTCGCGGAACTCGATGCACCGCGCCCGCAGGTCGAAGCGCACGACGCCTGTCGCCTGGGAGGGACGAAGAGCCACGTCGATCGCCCGGAGAAAACATTCCCGTTGTTGCTCAGGGTCCGCGGAGGGATTCGGCGGGGGCTGCGACGACGAGACTGGGCCTGGTGGTGTCGGTCCGACGTCGAAGCGGTGCAAGTTCGTCGCGACGGCGAAGAGCACGAGCACGATGACCACGAAGCCCGACATCACGTCGGCCACCGAGGTCCACGGGGTGTGGTGAGAGGACACGATGCACCTTCAGAACATGCCGTCGTCCGGGGTCGACAGCTCCGCCATCGCCGAGCGCCCCGAAGGCTGCCGTGGAAGAGCCGGAAGAGGCTCCGGTGCCGGCCCGGCAGCGTGGACCTTCTCCACCGCCCCGAGGAGGAGCGCGTTGTGACGCTCGAGGGCACTCATCGTCCCATCGAGGCGTCCCAACGCCGCCGCCATTTTGGCGTGGTACTCGCCGAGCTGTCCCATCTCGCGGCCCAGGTTCTCGCGGAGTTCCCTCACGTTGGTACCGAGGGCCGTGAGCGACGTGGCGAGCGCGTTGCGCTGCTCCGTCGCGGCGCGCTTCTGATCGCTCGCGGCATCCTTCGCCTGCTTCCCCATCCCGTCCAAGCTCGTCGACAGCGTCGACGTGAGCGTCTGCAGACTCCGATCGAGGGAGACCTGCTGCTTCTCCGTCGCGCCCTTGAGCTGCCCGCCAAGTTCCGTCGTCATGCGCTGCAGCGAGCCGTCGATCTTTTCGCCGAGCCTGCCAAGCTGCTTCGAGCTGTCGACGAGTTGCTTCGAGGCCTCCTCGACGCGCCCGCCGAAGTTCCCCACGTGCGTCGACAACGCGCCGACGGAGTTTTTGAGCTCCGAGGCGTTGTTCGCGAGGGTGCTCGCTCCGGTGGCCATCTGCTCGAGGCTCGCCTGCAGCGCTGTTCCGAGCGCGGCAAAGCCCCTCTCGATGCCCTCCCGCATTGGCTCCGCGAGCTGATCCTTGAGGTGCTTGCGGTACTGCTGCAGCGCGGACGACGCCTCTTCCAACCGGCTGCGCGTCCGTCGTTCCAGCAACACGTTGAGCGCCGTGAAGCAGAGCGAGAATGAGATGCCCCAAGCCGAGATCTGGAACTTGAATTTCACCTTCTTCAGCAACAGCTGCAGAGCCGCTAGGACCTGCGGTTGGGGGGTGCCCGGAGCTAGCGCGGGAACGGCGTGCCCGACGGCGAGGCCCAGCCCGAGAAACGTGCCAAGAATCCCCAGCGTGACAAGAACGCCGGGAAGGGGGCCGAGCACGCGCATCAACGCGTCGGGCCGGACGTCGCGCAAAAGAAATACCTCCGGCGCCTCCGATCCCACGCCGAGTCGGTTCGACTCGTAGCGAATTTTCGCCACGGCGAGCCGCTCGTCGAAGCGCCGCATGCCGAGGACCGCGACGATCCCGCCGCCGATGACCACGGCCACCATCACGATGAAGAACGGCCACCCAATCTCCTGCGGGCGCAGGAACTCCTTGAGCTCGCCCATCAACCGGCCTCTTGAAACGCGAGGTCGATGTGGCGGCGCTCCAGCAGCAGCTTGCGCGCGGAGAGGAAATATCGCTCCCGGTAGCGCTCCAGGAAGATCGATTCCTCGTCGGAGAGATGCGTGCCGTGGGCGGCGCGTTGCACGATCTCCAGTGCCGCGCGGTCGGCGGGGTCATGCGCGGCGTCCGGGCGGCTGACGCGCGTGAGCACCACGAGGCTGCGCTCGATCTGCTGGAGCTGCCTTTTGGTGCTCCCGATCTCGGCGTCGATCTGCCGCAGCCGTCCACTCACCGCGTCGAGTTGCTCTGCGCCGAGGCCCTCGACTTTCTTCCGGAGCTGCAGCGTGTCCTGCTCGAGATCCTTTTTGTCCTTCTCGGCGTGGAGCGACTTCAGCCTCGCCGCGAGCCCCTTGTACACATGCGAAAGGCGGTTCTCGAGGAAGTCGCGGCGCTGCTCGCCGACGGTCTCGTCGAGGTACTCCTCCACACGCGCCTGCTCCGACCTCTTCAACCGCTCGCCGTTCATGCCGCGGTTGACCAAGTCCACGAAGTCTTGGGCTGCCGGGGCGAGCACTCCGTCCGCGGGGAGCGCTTCGACGAGTTTCTGCAGGGCAACGCCGACCGCGTACACCCGCTCCAGACGAGCCATCGGCGCATCGGGCTGCTCGTAGAGCACCTTCATGCGCGCCTA
>CAIMWA010000169.1 GCA_903845045.1 uncultured delta proteobacterium
TACTTCGGAAAGTCGGAAGCTCCGTTTCTTGGATTCTGGGCCGCCTCGAGCGGGCACGCGCCCCGTGAATTCAAGGGGCTGCGAGTTCGCGAACGAGCCCTTCGAAGGTACCGACTTTCCGACGGTCCGTCCCCGCGGACCGACTTTCCGACGGTCCGTCCCCGCGGACCCTTCGCGCGCTTCGCGTGGACCTACGCGATCCCGGCGATCCCCGCGCTGGTGGCGTGGGACGGCACGGTGTTGACGCGCGATCCGGGCGGGTGCCGCCGGCCGAGCCCGCTCACCCGTCGCGGAGGATCTTCGCCATGGCCCTGCCCTTGGCCAGCTCGTCGACGAGCTTGTCGAGATAGCGGATCTCCTGCATCAGCGGTTCCTCGATGGCCTCGACGCGCACGCCGCACACCACGCCGGTGATCGTTCGCCGCGCGGGGTTCATGCGCGGCGCTGCGGCGAAGAAGGTCTCGAAGTCGGTCTTCTTCGCGAGCTGCGCGTCGAGCGCGGCCTGGTCGTAGCCCGTGAGCCAACGGAAGATCTCGTCGACCTCGGCCTTCGAGCGCCCCTTGCGCTCGGCCTTGGCGACGTAGAGCGGGTACACGCTGGCGACGCTCGTGGTGTAGATCCTGTGCTTGGTTTCGGTCATCGGGGCTCCGGGTGGGTGAACGCTGTCGGGGACCGTATCGACGCTCGCCGACCCGCGCACGCGCCGCGGTCGACGATCGCTGCAATGGTCGAACTCTTCGACCCTTCGAGCCACGCCGGCACGGAGGCGGCGTCGTCGGGGACGGAGTCGAAACGGACACCGGGCGCCCCGTGCGCCGTTCACCGCCCGCGCTCTCTCCGCAGCCGATCCTTCACCGAGCGTCCGCGCGCCTCGAGGAGCGGCTTGAGCCGCTTGCGCAGCCCCGGGAGCAGATACCCCAGCGTCGCGAGGCGGCCTCCTCCCTCGGGAAACTGTCGCTCGACGCGTCCGTCGTGCGCGCAGTCGAGCACCATGCGCGCGACGTCCTCCGCGGTGCACATCGTCTGGCTGAACACGATGTCTTCGACGCGATCGATCTCGTCCATGATGAAGCCCGTGTCGACGGGTCCCGGGCTCACGAGGCTCGCCCGCACGCCGCGCTCGCCCACCTCCTGCGCGAGCGCGATGCTGAACGCGCGCAGCCCGAACTTCGTCGCCGAGTAGGTCGCCGCTCCGTCGAGCGGAACCTTGCCCGCGAGGCTCGCCACCTGCACCGCGAAGCCCCTTCGCGCGAGGAGGTGCGGGAGCGCGAGGCGCGTGAGCGCGATGGGCGCGCGGAGGTTCACGTCGACCATCGCCGCGAGGTCCTCGGCCGCGTTGCGCTCGACGGGGCCGCGGTGGTGCAGGCCCGCGTTGTTCACCACGCCGTCGAGCGCTCCGAAATGCGCGACGCTTCGCTCGACGAGGCCCGCGAGCGCGCTCAGGTCGGCCACGTCGGCGGCGATGCAGAGCGCGCGGTCGAGCCCCTTCGCGGCCTCGTCGAGCGGGCCCAGGCGCCGGGCGACCATCACCACGTTGGCGCCCTCGGCGTGAAAGGCCTGGGCGACGGCGCGGCCGACGCCGAGCGAGGCTCCGGTGACGAGAACGGTCTGACCCACGAATCGACGCGACGAGGTGCTCATGCGCGCCGAGAGTGCCCGGTCGAGCGCCGCACCGGTCAGAGAAATGCGGCGCGCGGCGGGGACGTACTTCGGAAAGTCGGAAGCTCCGTTTCTTGGATTCTGGGCCGCCTCGAGCGGGCACGCGCCCCGTGAATTCAAGGGGCTGCGAGTTCGCGAACGAGCCCTTCGA
>CAIMWA010000170.1 GCA_903845045.1 uncultured delta proteobacterium
CGCGACGCCGGCGCCGAGCGCCGTGAGGCCCGCGCCGAGGGTCACGCCGCCCAGCGTCGTCCAGGTGCCGCGGGCGCCGACGGCCTCGACCTGCGCCGGGGTGTCGCAGCGCCACACCTGCTCGCTGGGACGCGCCGGGTCCGGTCCGACGTCGCAGCCCGACGCCGCTGCGCCACGCAGCCCGAAGAACACCGCCGAGGCGACGAGCGAAGCGCCGCCGACCGCGAGCAACGCGATGACGCCGCCGCCCGGCAGGTGCCCGGCCACGACCGGCCCGGCACGCGGCGTCGGCGGCATGACCCTCGCCGGCGCAGGCGTCGGCGATACCGCCCGTGCGGGCTCGTCGGCGCCGATGTGGAGCTCGACGTCGCGAACCTCGCCGGAGCGCGCGACCAGCCGCAGCTCGCTCGCAACGCGCCGCGCGGCTCGGACCACCACGTGATGTTCACCCGGGTCCAAGGGCTGCGGCACGTCGAGGAGCTCGGCGGGGAGCGGCTGCCCGTCGAGCTCGACGCGCAGCTCCGAGGCGCCTTCCGGCGCGCGCAACGTCACCAGCGCAACGACGCCGCGGGCCTGCTGTCCGAGCTCGCGGCACCGCGCGAGGACGGCATCCCGGGACGGAAGCTGCGCGTCGCGCGCCGCCTCGCGGGCGCAGAGCAGCGCCGAGCTCATCGCGGCCGCCGCGGCGCCGGTGGCGAGCTGCTCCTCGGCGACGAACATCCGCAGCGACGGCGTCATCTCGATGCGCCCGGCGCGATCTGCGAGCGCGAGGGCCCCGCGGTGGTCTCCCGCGGCGCGGGACCGCTCGGCCTGCTCGATGAGCAGCGCGCGCGCTGCCACCGACGTCGCGGGCTGCTGCGCGAAGACCCGCGGGGCCGCGGCGACCAGGGCTCCTGCCACGGCTGCGCAACTCACCGCTCGATGGACCGCGCTTCGCATCACGATGAACTTTTCTATCAGGAAAGGCCCGCGCTCGGCGCAGTCATTCGATCTCGATGCGGGCGCGCGGCGCCGGCGGCGCTGCGGGTGCCGTCGGCCCAGCGACACCGGGCGGCGCGACGCGGACGCGGACCCCGCGACGCAGGGGCCGCGCCGATGGGCTCATGGACGTCCCCGCATCCACGACCACCTCGACGGGCAGCGCCGCGGACGGCGCCGGCGGCACCTCCGGCGGCGCGGGCTGCGCTTCCGTCGACGACGGCGGAGGCTCCGTCGGGGGCGCCGCGATCACCGTCACCGTCGGCTGCGTGACCGTCGCGGGCAGCGGCCGAGGGGCGTGCCGAAACGCTGCGGCGGCCACCACGACGGTGACGAGCGCGGTGACGCCGACGAGCGCCACGGCGCGGGCGGTCGCGGGACGCCCGCGCGAAGACGCGGCCGTGGTCCGAGAGCCCGCAGGCGAAGCGGGGGTCAGCGAGCCGGGTTCGGACGTCCGGACCACCGGCGCTCCGACGGTCACGGCGGCCGGGGCCGGTGGCGCGCTCCAGGAGCGCTCGGCTTCGTCGACGGTCTCGGCCAGCGCCGTGAACAGCGCTGCGGC
>CAIMWA010000171.1 GCA_903845045.1 uncultured delta proteobacterium
GTGATTCGACGACGACGACGACGACGTCGTCCGTCGGGAGGGCGAGGTTTCCTACTTTCCTACCCCCGTCCCCGACCGCGCCTCACCCCCTTCGAATGCGCGGATCGAGCGCCGCGTAGAGCAGGTCCGTCAGCAGGTTGCCGAAGACGATGCCCGTCGAGGCGAGGAGCACCGTCGCCATCATCACCGGCAGGTCGAGGCCCGTGATGGCCTCGAAGGCGAGGCGCCCGAGGCCCGGCCACGCGAAGATCGCCTCGGTCACGATGGCCCCCGAGAACAATCCCCCAAACGACAGCCCCAGCGACGTGAGCACCGGCATGAGGGCGTTGCGCAGCGCGTGGCGCACCACCACCGCAAACTCCGAGAGACCCTTGGCGCGGGCGGTGCGCACGTAGTCGGTCTGCAGCACCTCGACGAGCTCGCCGCGCACGAGGCGCGCCTGCCAGGCCGTTCCGAGGAGGCCGAGGGTCATCGCCGGGAGCGCGGCGTGCCACACATGATCGAGGGCGCCGGTGCCGTAGCCGCCGATGGGAAAGAGCCCCCACTGGTACGCGACCACCACCAGCAGGAGCTTTCCAGACAGGAACGTCGGCGTGGAGATGCCGACGAAGGTCGCGCCGAGCACCAGCGACTCGGTGCGCGTGCCCCGGCGCAGCGCCGCCACGGTGCCCGCGAGGATGCCGAAGAAGAGCTCGAAGGCGAGGGCCATCGCACCCAGCAACAGCGTGCGCGGAAGGCGCTGCGCCACGAGCGTGCGCACCGGCTGACGGTAGCGAAAGCTCTGCCCGAAATCGCCGTGCGCGACGCGCCCGAGGTACCGCGCGTACTGCACCGCCGGCGGATCATCGAGGTGGTAGTAACGGCGGATGTACTCGCGGTCCCGGGCGCTGGCGTGGGGGCCCGCGAGGGTGACCACGGGGTCGCCGACGCGCAGCGACGCGAAGAACGTCACCGTGGCGACGAACCACAGCACGAGCAGGCTCCACCCGAGGCGGCGCAGGAGAAAGCGCTTCATGGCCCCCCGAACACTCCCGCCAGCGACGCGAGGCCGCGCACGTGGTGGTCGCGGGAGGCGGTCCAGCGCTGCAGCGGCAGGTCGAGCCACGCGTCGCCGACGTAGTCGCCCCACACGGGGTGCGGGGTCCAGCCGCGCACCCAGGGCTGCATCACGAAGATGTCGAGCGGCGTGTACATGAACGCCCATGGCGCGTCGCGGAGCAGGAGGTCCTCGGCCTGCTGGTAGAGCCCGATGCGCACGGCGGTGTCGGCCTCGACCTTCGCGCGGTCGAGCAGCGCGTCGAGCTGCGGGTTCGCATAGAACGACGCGTTCGAGCTCTGCTCGTCCTGGATGCCGCGGGAGTGGAAGTTCGGCTCGATGAAGTTCGAGGGATCGGGGAAGTCCATCTGCCAGCCGGTGAAGGCGAGCTGCACGGTGTGCCGCCGCCCGAGCGTCGTGTAGTAGATGCTCCCGGCCGCCGGGCGCTGCCGCACGCGCACGCCGATGCGCCGCAGGTCGGCCTGCACGAGGTCGCCGTAGATGCTCCCCGTCTCGCCCTCGCCGATCCAGAGCGTGAGCTCCTCGGGCAGGCCGTCGGGGTGCCCGGCGAGGGCCATCTCGCGGCGCGCGGCGTCGAGGTCGAAGCGCTGCCGCAGCGGGTTGTCGGCGCGGTACCCGGGGATCGTCGGGGGGTAGAGCCCCCACGCCGCGGTGATGCGGTCGTTGCGCGCGTGGGCGATGCTCTCGCGGTCGAGGGCGAAGGCGATGGCGCGGCGCACGTGCACGTTGTCGAGCGGCGGCATCTCGGTGTTCATGAGGAACGCGCCGATGAGGTTGCCCGGGCGCCGCACGACGTAGGGGCGCCACTCGGCGCTGTGCAGCAGCCAGAGGTAGTCGGCGGTGCCCAGCGAATAGTTGTGCGCGTATTCGAGCTCGCCGGCGAGGAACCGCATGAACTGCAGGTGCCGCGCGACGGAGAGCTCGAGCTCGACGCGCTCGAGGTACACGTGGGCGGCGTCCCAGTAGCGCGGGTTGCGGCGCATGACGATGCGGGTGTTGGGCTCCCAGCGCTCGAGCACGTACGGACCCGCGCCGACGGGCCGCTGGCCGTAGCCCTCGTCGCCCAGCGCCTCGACGACGCGCCGCGGAACAACCGACACGAAGCGCATCGCGAGCACGTGCAGGAAGGTGCGATCGGGCGCGGCGAGGGTGATGACCACGGTGCGCGCATCGGGCGTGGCGAGGCCCGCGAGGTGCGCGGCGCGTCCCTCGCGAAAGGCGTCGAAGCCCTCGATGAGCCGGTAGTTCTCGGCGCCCGGCGACGGAATGCGCCGGGGGTTCAGCAGCCGCTCCCAGCTGTACCGGAAGTCGTCGGCGGTGATGGGCTCGCCGTCGGAGAACGCGATGCCCGGGCGGAGGTGGAACGTGTAGGTGCGTCCGTCGGCGGAGACCTCCCAGCGCTCGGCGAGGGCGGGAACGATGTCGGTGCTGCCGCGCGCGTAGTTGACCAGCCCCTCGTGCACGAGGCGCGTGGGAACGCCCGCGACGGTGTCGGCGGCGAGGGCCGGGTCGACGGTGTTCAGGTCCGAGTCGTAGGCGAAGCGGAGCGTTCCGCCGCGGTGCGGGGTGGCGCTGCCGGCGCCGCGAAAGCGCGGGTGCGGATAGGGGTCGCGGCACGCCCCGGCAGCCAGCACCACGAGCAGGCCGGCGGCGGCGCGCATGGACTCAGGGGCTGCGCACCGCGAGGCGGTTGACGGCCCAGGTCTCGACGGCGCGCAGCGACTTGAACGACACGCCGAAGCCGACGGGGGTCACCCAGCGCACGACGCAGCGCAGACGGGCGAGCTCGGTGAGCAGCGGCAGCGCGACGGTCAGCTCGAGCTCGCAACCGAACGGCGGAGACACCGCGGACTCGACGAACATGCCGCCGAGCGAGAGGTCCCGGGTGACGGCGTCGACGCGCGCGCCGCCCTGCTCGAAGGCGACGCGCAGTCGCGTGGGGAACCTCGGGTGCGCTCGCTTCTCGGGACTCATCGGTGGTCCGTCGCACTCTCGCACGCGGGCGCCGCCCGTGTCATCGAAGACCGCGCGCTCGCGCCCGGTGTGCGGTAGGGTGCGCGCGATGCCGGGAGCACCGCCGAAGCCGTGGGACGTCCCGCTGCCCGTGGTCCTCGGGGCGCTGGCGGTGGCGGCGTCGGTGCTGCTGCCGCTCGCGCACCGCGTGCCCGCGTACCCGGTGTCGCTGCCGCCGCTCGCCACGGAGCCCGCGCCGCTGCGCGCCGAGCACCGCGAGGACCTCGCACGACCCCGCCCCGCCGCGATGCGCGAGATCGCCGAGGCGTGGGACGCCCTCACCGCCGCGCAGTCCCGCCGCGACGGGCGCGCCGTGCACACCGCGCAGGCCCGCTTCGCCTCGGTGCTCTTCGACGGCACCGAGAACCTCCCGGAGCTTCGCAACGCGGCGCGCGCGGTGGCGGCGCAGGCGTTCCTCGACGGGCTGCGTGATCCCCGGCGGCCGGGCACCGTGGTGGCGGCGCGGCACGGGCTCGCGGGACCGTCGGCGCCGTCGGACGTCGACGACGCGCAGCGCCTCGCGTGGTTCATCGTGCGCTGGGAGCGCCTCGCGCTGCCGACGCCGTCGCACGGGCACATCGAGCCGCTGGTGGACACGCTGCTGCGCGTCTCGCCGGCGGTGCAGCGGGGCTTCGCGGCGTGGGTGCTCGGCGCGCGCTGCCCGTCGCTGCTCGGCACTGCCTACCCCGCGGATCCGCGCCCCTGCGCCGACGAGCTGCGCCGCCCGATGATCGCCGTGGCCTCGCGCTTCGACCCTTCGTACCCGCGCGACGAGGCCCTCGCGGCGACGGACATGATGCTCGCCGTGGCGCTGCGGCACCCCAGCGATGCCGTGCTCCGCGCGCGCGCCGACACCTCCGGCGAGGGGCGCACGGACCTCGAGGACGCCCAGGCGGCGCTGCACCGCGCCCAGGATCGCTACGCGATGCTCCACCGCGCGCACCCGTCGCGACGCTGGGAGCGGCTCTCCCTCGGCGCGCTGCAGGAGCTCACGGAGTAGCGGTGCGCGGCACGATCTTCTTGTAGATCCGCGCGGCCTCGTCGAGCACCTCGAAGCGCCCGGCGACGGCGGAGAACGTGAGGCTCTCCTTGTC
This sequence comes from uncultured delta proteobacterium, assembly GCA_903845045.1. GTDB lineage: Bacteria > Myxococcota_A > Polyangia > Polyangiales > SCUS01. The sequence continues at coordinate 4,165 of CAIMWA010000171.1, forward strand.
GCCGAGGCAGAGGATGCCGCCGGTGTCGAGGCTCTCCCAGAAGAGCTCGAGGACCTTGTCCTGCAGCGCCTCGGAGAAGTAGATGAGCACGTTGCGGCAGACGATGACCTGCATCTCGCCGAAGGACTTGTCCATCGCGAGGTTGTGCCGCGCAAAGGTCATGCGGCGGCGCAGCTCCGGGGCCATGATCGCGGCCTGGTAGCGCGCGTGGTAGTGGTCCGTGAGCGCGCCGTGGCCGCCCGCGGCCTGGTAGTTCGCGGTGCCCTTGCGGATCACCTCGAGGGAGTAGATGCCCGCGGAGCCGGTCTCGAGCGCGGGCTGGCTGATGTCCGTGGCGTAGAGCATCGCGCGCTCGAGGAGCCCCGCCTCGCGCAGCAGGATCGCGTGCGAGTACACCTCCTCGCCGGTGGCGCAGCCCGCGTGCCAGACCTTCACGTGGGGCCAGCTCCGCAGCCGCGGCACGACCTTCTCGGCCATCGCCGCGTAGAAGAACGGATCGCGGAAGAGCGACGTCACCGACACCGAGAAGAACGGCACGAGGCGGTGGAAGAACGCGACCTCTCGCAGCAGCCGCGCGGTGACATCGCCGTAGCTGCGCAGCCCCTCGCCCTCGGCGAACTGCCCGAGGCGCCGCGTCACGCTGCTCATGGCGTACTCGCGAAAGTCGTAGCCGTAACGGAGGTACACCGCCTCGAGCAGGAGCCGAAGCTCGAGGCGCTCGACCTCGGGGTCCGCGTCGGGGGTCAGCGGCACAGCCACACGCGCAGCAGCGAGAGCAGGCGGTCTTGGTCCACGGGCTTCGAGAGGTAGTCCGTGGCGCCGGCGTCGATGCACTTCTGCCGGTCCTCCTTCATGGCCTTGGCCGTGAGGGCGATGACCGGGAGCTTCGTGAAGCGCTCCTGCGCGCGGATGCGCCGCGCCGTCTCGTAGCCGTCGAGCACCGGCATCATCATGTCGAGGAGCACGAGGTCGACGTCGTCGCGCTCGCCGAGGAGCTTCAGCGCCTGCTCGCCGTCGGCGGCCTTGAGCGGGTCGATGCCGTGCCCCGCGAGGAGCTTCGCCATCGCGAACATCGTCCGCATGTCGTCCTCGACGATGAGCACGCGCTTGCCGCGGAGCTTCTCGTCGCTCTCGTAGAGGTGCCGGATGGTCTGCCGCTTCGACTCCGGGAGGTCGTTGACCACGCGGTGCAAGAAGAGCGCGACCTCGTCGATGAGGCGCTCCTGCGAGCGCACGTCCTTGACGATGATGGAGTCGGCGTAGTGGCGCAGCGCGAGCTCCTCGGACTGCGTGAGCTCGCGCACCGTGTAGACGATCACGGGCGGCACCCTGAGCTTGCGCGCCGCCGCCGCCTCGAGGATCTCGAGGCCCTGCATGTCGGGCAGCCCGAGGTCGAGCACCATGAGGTCGAACTCGCGCTCCTGCAGCGCAGCGAGGGCCTCGCGACCGGTCGCGGCCTCGCGCGAGTGCACGTTGCCGTTGCCGATGATGCGCACGGTCTCGCGGCGCACGATGGGGTCGTCCTCGACGACGAGCACGGTCTTCTCCGCCGTCGCCGACGACCGCTCGATGGTCGCGAGGATGCGGTCCACGTCCTCGGGGCGCAGCGGCTTGTGCGCGTGGCCGATGGCGCCGATGCGCAGGCCCTCGAGGGTGGCGTCCTCGGCGGAGACGATGTGCACCGGCACGTGCCGCGTCTCGACGTCCTGCTTGAGCGCCGAGAGCACCGCCCAGCCCGTGGTGTCGGGCAGGTGCAGGTCGAGCAGCACGCCGCTCGGCCGGTACATCTTGGCGAGCGCGAGGCCGTCGCCGCCGGTGAGCGCCGCGAGGCACTTGAAGCCGCGGTTGCGCACCTCGCCCACGAGCACGCCGAGGAACCGCGCGTCGTCCTCGATGATGAGGATCGTGCGGTCGCGCTCGTCGATGACGTCGCGGTCGTCGGGCACCGACGCGGACAGCGCGCGGGTCGAGGACGGCACCGGCGCCGGGGGCAGCACGCTCGCCGGTCCGGTGCCCGTGGTCGCGAGCGACGCCGAGAGCGTGGGCAGCGGCTGCGGCGCGGGGTGCAGCGACGCCATCGCTCCCGCGGTGAACGGCGCCGCCGACGGGTGCTGCGTGGCGTGCGTCTCCACCGGCAGGAACACGGTGAACGTCGACCCCTGTCCCGGCGTGCTCGTGAGCTGGATCTCGCCGCCGAGCAGCGCCACGATCTCGCGCGAGATCGAGAGCCCGAGGCCCGTGCCGCCGTAGCGCCGGCGGTCGCCGCTGTCGGCCTGCTGGAAGGCCTCGAAGACGATCTTCTGCTTGTTCAGGGGAATGCCGATGCCCGTGTCGGTGATGCGCACGGCCACGGCGTTGCCCGTCGCGAGGCCGCTGCGCGAGAGGTCCGCGTCGGCGGCGGCGCGCTCGAAGCTCACCACCACGCCGCCCTTGTCGGTAAACTTCATGGCGTTACCCACGAGGTTCTTCAGCACCTGGCCGAGGCGGTTGGGGTCCGTGACGAGCTGCGCCGGCATGTCCGGCGCCACGCGCATTTCGAGGGTGAGCCCCTGGCTGCGCGCCATGGGCTCGAACTGGCGCTGCAGCGCGCGCGCGAGGTCCGAGACCGGCGTGGCGTCGAGGCGCAGCTCCATGCGGCCGGCTTCGATCTTCGAGAGGTCGAGGATCTCGTTGATGAGGTTCAGCAGGTCGCTGCCGCTGGCGTAGATGACCCCGGCGGACTCGCGCTGGTCGGCGTTGAGCTCGTGCTCCGGGGCGTCGCGCAGCGAGCGCGCGAGCAGCAGCATGCTGTTCAGCGGCGTGCGCAGCTCGTGGGACATGTTCGCGAGGAACTCGGACTTGTACTTGCTCGCCACGGCGAGCTCGTCGGCCTGCACCGCGAGGTCGCGCCGGGCCACCTCGATGGCGGCCTTCTGGCGCTCGAGCTCCACGTTGCGGTCCTCGAGGGTGCGGTTGGTGATCTCGAGCTCGCGCTGCTGCGCCTTGAGCTGCACCTCGGACTCCTGCGTGCGGCGCATCTGCACCTCGAGCTCGGCGTTCGACGACTCGAGCTCCGCCTGCTGCGCCTTGAGCTCGTGCTCGCTCGCCTGCAGCGCCGCGCGCTGGCCCTCGAGCTCCGTGGTGTACCCGCGCAGCTCCTCCTGCTGCGCCGCGACGATGGAGCGCCCGCGGGTGATCTCGAAGGCGGCGCCGAGCACCGTCGCCACCTGCGCGAGGTACTGCTGCTGCACCGCCGTCGGCTGGCCGAAGGTGCCGAGCTCGATCACTCCGCGGAGCTCGTCCTTGAAGAGGATCGGCACCACCGAGAGGGCGCGCGGCGGGGCCGTTCCGAGGCCCGACACCACGTGCACGTAGTCCTCCGGGGCCGGCGACAGCACGATGGACTTCTTCTCGAGCGCGGCCTGGCCCACGAGGCCCTCGCCCACGCGGAAGCGCGTCGCGACGTGCTTGCGCTCGGTGTACGCGTAGCTCCCGAGGAGCCGCAGCGCCGGTCCCTCGGCGTCGGACTCGAGCGCGTAGAGCACGCCGACCTTCGCGTCGAGGTGCGTCGCGATGGCCGTGAGCGCCACGTTGGCGAGGGTGCGCGGGTCCTCCTGGCCCAGCACGAGGTCGTTGACCTGCGCGACGCCGGTCTTGAGCCAGTCGGCGTCGCGCGACTCGTCGGCGGCCTTGCGGAGCGCGCCGGTCATCTTCTGCAGCGCGAGGCCGAGGGCGTCGCGGTCGCCGCGCGGCGCGATGTCGGCGTCGTAGTCGCCGGTGGCGATGACGTTCGCCTGCCGGGCCGCGTCGCGAAGCGTCGCGATCATGCGGTTCATCGACGCCGCGAGCTGGTCGTTGGGTCCGTGCGGCGCGACGGTGCGGTCCACGTCGCCCGCGGCGACGGCGTTGGTCGCGTCGCCGAAGGACCGGAGCATCTCCACGATGGCCTGCAGCGAGCGCTCGAGGGCGTCGATCTCGTCGCCGCCGCCCTGCGGGACGAGGGTGACGTCGAACTCGCCGCGGGCGATGCGCTCCGACGCCGCGCGCAGCCGCGTGGTGCGCGACACGAGCGTCGCCGCGAGGCCGCCGCCGGCGCCGAGGAGCGCCACGAACGCCGCGAGCATCGCGAGGCCCAGCAGCATCGATGCGGACTGCGACGTCTGGCGAGCCTCGTTGCGCGCGTCCTCGGCGAGCGTCGATTGGTAGTCGAGGCTGTGGCCGCAGGCGTCCGCCGTCTCCCGGTTGAGCTGCTGGCTCTCGATGACGCGCTCCCGCGCGAGGGGCAGGTCGCTCTGCGAGAGGGCCGACCAGATGCCGTCGTTCGCCGAGCGGAACCGGGTGATGCGCGCCGCGCAGTCGCGCCACAGCGACGCCTCGCCGCGCCGCATGGGAAGCGAGCCGTAGGTCGTCATCGCCTCTTCGAGGGACGCGAGGGCGGAGTCGCGCTCGTGGCGGTCGCCGACGATGCGCTCCCGGTCCTGCGCGGCGAGGTCGATGAGGCCGTGGCGGGTCCAGAGCTGCGTGCGCAGCACCGCCGACGAGATGCGCCCCAGCGCCAGGGCCGACGGCACCTGGTTCGACAGCACCTCGTCGAGGGTGTCGCGGGAGCGATCCTGCGCGCGCCGGCTCACCCCGGCGACGAGCAGCACCACGCCGAGCATCAGCGCCACGGCGCCGAAGACCTTCCAACGGATCGAGCTGTTCACGGGAGAAGTTCCTTCGGGGCGGCTACTGCAAGGCGAGCCAGCGCGCGTCGAGCTCGGGCTCGAGCTCCTCGAACGCGTCGACGACGGACGGGTCGAACTGCGCCGCTCGTCCCCGGCGGATCTCGGTCATGGCGACGTCGTGGGGGCTCGGCGGCTTGTACGGACGCTCGGACCGGATGGCGTCGTAGACGTCGACCACGGACACGATGCGCGCCGCGAGGGGGATCGCATCGCCCGCGAGGCCGCGCGGATAGCCCCGGCCGTCCCAGCGCTCGTGGTGGCCGCCGGCGATGGCGGCGCCGACGCGCACGAGCTCGTTGCGGGGGTACGAGTCGATGACGGCCTGCAGCGTCGCCTCGCCGATGGCCGCGTGGGTCTTCATGACGTCGAACTCCGCGGGCGTGAGGCGCGCGGGCTTCAGCAGGATCGCGTCGGGGATGCCGACCTTGCCGACGTCGTGCAGCGGCGCCGCGCGGCCGATGACGTCGACGAGGCTCGGCTTCGCGAGCAGGTCCGGGTGGTGCAGGCGGAGCATGGCGCGCGCGACGACGTCGCTGAGCACGCCGATGCGCTCGACGTGCATGCCCGTGGTGTCGTCGCGGGACTCGGAGAGCTTCGCGAGGGCGACGATGGTGGCGATCTGCGCGTCGGAGATCTCGCGCACCTGCTCGGCCACGAGGCGCTCGAGCTCGAGGTTGTGCAGCTGCAGCGCGTTCTCGAGGCGCCGCATCTCGACGTGCGTGCGCACCCGCGCGAGCACCTCCTCGACGTTGTACGGCTTGGTGACGAAGTCGCGGCCGCCGCTCTGGAACGCCCGCAGCTTCGCCTCGGGGCCCTGCAGCGCGCTTAGGAAGAGCACCGGCACGTGCCGCAGCGTCTCGTCGGCCTGCAGCGCGTCGCAGACCTGGTAGCCGTTGAGGTCCGGCATGTCGATGTCGAGGAGCACGAGGTCCGGCGCCTCGGCGCGCGCCATCTGCAGCGCGAAGCGTCCGCCCGGGGCCGCGCGGACCCGATAGCCCGCGGCGCCGAGGGCCCGTGAGAGAAGCCGGAGGTTCTCCGGCGTGTCATCGACGACGAGGATGTCAGCGGGTTCGGCTTCGGTCATGAGGCTCCGGCGTTCGATGCGAGAAGGTCGACGAGGGCGCCGTACTCGAAGCGTCCGGCGAGCTCGCGGAGGCGCAGCACGGTGTGCCGGGGGGCGTGGGGCTCGAGGGCCTCGAGGGCGGCGCCGATGTCGTCGAGGTAGCCCCGCTGCAGCGCCGACACGAGCGTCGCGCGCCCATCCGGCGGGAGCGCGCGCACGTCCTCCGGACCCAGTGCGTCGCCGTCGTCGGCGTCGGCGACCACGCCCGCGTGTCGAAAGCGCACGCCCGTGCGCCGCGCGATCTCGTCGAAGAGCGCGGCCTCGCGGACCGGCTTCTCGAGGTGCCCGTCGGCCATCGTCGCGTCGGTGTCGAGCGCGCTCGCGGAGACCAGCGTCACGGGCACGCGCTCGTGCCCCGGCACCGCGCGCAGGGCGCAGACGATCTGCGGTCCGCGGCCGTCAGAGAGGCGCTCCGCCGAGAGCACCATGGCGCAGGACTCCTTGCCGAGCGCGGCGGTCGCCTCGGCGAGCGTGGCGGCGTTGCGCACCGGCAGGCCCACCGCTTCGAGCATGCGGGTGAGCATCAGCCGAGCGCCGGCGTCGCCCTCGACGACGAGCACCGGCGGTCGCGACACGCCCTCGACCCCGACCACCCGCGGAGCCTCGCGCGCCGGTCGGCCCTCTTGGGCCCAGGAGGCCTCGAAGGCGAAGCGGAACGTCGTTCCGATGCCGGTGTGCGACGTCGCCGAGAGGTCGCCGCCCATGAGCCGCGCGAAGCGACGGCTGACGGCGAGCCCGAGCCCGGTGCCGGTGCGCGCGGCGCCCGGGGCGACCTGCACGAACGGCGCGAAGACGTCGTCGAGGCGCTCCGGCGCGATGCCGATGCCGGTGTCCTCGACGTCGACGGAGACCGACGCGCGACCGTCGCCGAGCTCGGTCACCTTGGCGCGCACGGTGATGCCGCCGGCGGGGGTGAACTTCATGGCGTTGCCCACGAGGTTGATGAGCACCTGCCGCACCTTGCCGGCGTCGAGCAGCAGCCGGTCGCGCAGCAGGCCCGGACCGACGACTCGCAGCGCGAGCTTCTTCTCCGAGGCGCGCAGACGGAACATGCGCTCGAGGTCGAGCAGCAGGTCGTCGAGGTCCGCCGGCGTGGCGTCGAGGGTGTACCCGCCGGCCTCGATGCGGGCCATGTCGAGCACGTTGTTGATGAGCCCGAGCAGGTGATCGCCGCTTCGGTCGATGGTCTCGAGGTACTCGCGCTGCCGCGGCGTCATGCCCGCCTCGCGGAGCAGAAGCTGCGTGTACCCGAGCACGGCGTTCATGGGCGTGCGGATCTCGTGGCTCATGCTCGCGAGGAACTGCCCCTTGGCCCGGCTCTCGGCCTCGACCTGCACGAGGCGCTCGCGCTCCGCCGCCGCGCGCCGCAGCTCGGTCACGTCGGAGAACGTCGAGAAGACCTCGCTCGGCGCGGTGGCGTCACCGCTGAACACCGGCACGGCGTCGACGACGATCCAGCGGCGCTCGGCGCTCCGGGGGTGCGGCACGCCGAGGGTGACGCCGTGCACCTCGCGGCCCGTGCGGAGGGCCACCATCGCGGGGTGCTCGGCGCCGGGCAGCGTCGTCCCGTCTTCCCGCACGGGCAGGCAGCGCGGGTCCGCGACGGCGTCGGGCAGCACGCCGGGGACCACGCCGAGGATGCGCTCCGCCGCCGGGTTCGCAGCCACGATGCGACCGGAGGCGTCCTGGTACACGACGCCGAGGGGGGTGTGCTCGAAGAGGGCGCGGTGCCGCTCCTGGCTCGCCCGCTGCGCCAGCTCTGCCGCCGCGCGCCGCGCCGTGCCGTGGATCATCCCGGGCAACAGCGCGAGCAGCTCCGGAAGGTCCTCGACGTCGAAGGCCGGCGGCGCGCGCCAGTCGAAGCCCACCGCCCCCTCGACGACGGAGCCCTCGCGCAGCGGAAAGAGCAGCACCGAGGCAGCGCCGGCGCTCTCGAAGCCTGCGCGGATGGCTGGATCGTCGTCGGCGGCGACGGCGGGCCCGGCGAAGGCCTCGCCGCGCTGCATCGCAGCCAGACCGAGCATTTCGGGCGTGAAGCTCGTGCGGCCCTCGGGCGCGCTCCCGGCGAACCACTCGACGGCGACGGCGGGGACGTCGGTTCCGCCATCAATGCGGACGAAGCCGTGGCTCGCGCCGATGGTCCCGGCGACGCGGCGCAGCGCACCGGTCAGCGCGGCGTCGAGGTCGTTCGCGTGGCACCGCCCGAGGGACCCGGCCACGTCGGCGATCAGCGCTCGAAAGCCGTTGCGGCGCTGGATCACCGCGGCCTTCGCGTGGAGCGCCATGGTTCGCTCGCGCACGAGCCCCTCGAGCTCGTCGCGCACCCGCGCCAGCTCGAGGAACACCCGCACCTTGCCGAGGAGGATCGTCGGGTCCAGCGGCTTCACGAGGTAGTCGACGGCGCCGGTGGTGTAGCCGCGCAGGCGGTGGGCCTCGTCCTGGTAGGCGGCGCTCAGGAAGATGATCGGCATCGAGGCCGTCGACGGGTTCCCGAGGAGCAGCTCGGCGAGCTCGTAGCCGTCCATGCCGGGCATCTGCACGTCGAGGAGCGCCACGGCGAAGCGGTGCCGCAGGCACAGCGCGAGGGCCTCGTCGCCGCTGGCAGCGCGCATCGTTCGCGCAGGAACGCCTCGCAGCACCTGCTCGAGCGCGAACAGGTTCGCCGGCTTGTCGTCGACGATGAGGATGAGGAAGTCTTGCGCGGTCGCCATGGCGGTCGTCCACACGAACGCAAGGGCAGCGCGCGGAGTCTCGAAGCCTTGATGGGCTGCCCGGCGCCGAGGCTTGAGGGGCCGCCGTCGTTTCCGGGGGTTGCGCCAGGGTGCGGGGCTTCGGTGCTAGGGTGCGCGCCGATCGACCATGCAGCTCCGGCGAAGCCTCTTCATCCTCCCGAACCTGTTCACCGTCAGCAGCATCTTCTGCGGCTTCGACGCGATGCGTCTCCTCTCGACGGCGGACTCGCCGGCGGCGGACCCGGCGCGCTACCGCACGGCAGCGCTGCTGCTGGTCTTCGCGATGTTCTTCGACATCATCGACGGGCGCGTGGCGCGGCTCACGCGCACGCAGTCGGCGTTCGGGCTGCAGTTCGACTCGCTGGCCGACGTGATCTCCTTCGGCCTGGCGCCGTCGCTGCTGGCGTGGCGCTGGGCGCTGGCGCCGCTGGGCGACGCGGGCGTGGCGGTGTGCTTCATCTACGTGGCCTGCGGGGCCATCCGTCTGGCGCGCTTCAACGTCCTCGCGACGCGGGAGCACGACGCCGAGGCGCGTCCGGGCAAGTACATCGTGGGGCTGCCGATCCCCGGCGCGGCGGGCATGCTCATCGCGCTGGTGCTCGCCAACGACTCGGTGCACGGACGCCTCTTCGCGCACGCCTCGGGGCTCGCCCTGATGATGCTCACGGTGTCGGCGCTCATGGTCAGCACCGTGCAGTTCCGCTCCTTCAAGGACGTGCAGCTCACGGGCTGGCGACCGCTGGCAGCCATCGCCGCAGCCGTCGGGAGCACGGTGCTCGTCGGCACGCGCCTCGGACCTGCCTTCGCGCTGCCGTGGCTGCTCGGGTGCTACCTGGCCTTCGGGCTCGTCGAGAGCGCGCTGCGGGTGTCGCGCCGCCCGCGGGCGACGTCGCGGACATAGCCCGCGACGGGGACACAGTTACGTTGTTGCATTCACGGCGTCCGTCGGGGCGTCATAGCGGCGGCGTTCGCGCGAGGAACGCGTCGCCGAAGCCGCGCAGCTTCACGAAGCGCTCGTCGATGAAGTGCGCGCGGGGCGTGCGTACGCCGACCACGACCACCGCCAGCGCCGCGATCCATCCGACGGTGATCGCGCCGACGACGGCGAGCGCGGCGGTGTCGCCGGTGAGCGCCGATCCCAGCACCACAGCCAGCGCGACGGGGCCCGCGGTGAGGCCCCAGGCCAGCGCGATGGCGCGGCTCCGCGAGCGCCAGCAGGCCTCGCAGTAGGGCAGGTCGACGCGCGCGGTCTTGCGCACGGCCAGCGCGAGCAGGACGTACACGAGGGCGTTGGCGAGGAGCGCGAGGTAGAGCCAGGGCGTGTGCCACGTGAAGGTCTTGCGCACCGAGCGCGTCGCCGGGGCCGCGCAGCGCACGCAGCACGCCGGCAGCGCCGTCTCCCGGAAGAACACCACGACATCACCCTCGCGGCGCACCGGCCAGTCGGGCACGGGCTCCATCCAGCGGTAGGCGGAGTCCACGGCGGCGGGCGGCATCGGGGATCCGTCGAAGGTCATGGGGCGAGTGTACCCGGCCCGTCGCGGTCGGCGCGTGGGGCGGAGGGGCCGAATGCAACAACGTAACTGTGTCCCCGGGGACCTACCCCAGCGCGGCGAGCACGGCCCCGTGCCCCCCCTGGTCCTCGGGTGCGGTGCGAAAGGCCTCGACGTCGGCGCCGCACGCGGTGAGCTCCTGCACCACGGCGTCGAGGAGCACCGAGGCGCCGTCGGGGGAGCGCTTGCCGCGACCGCAGATCAGCGCGACGCAGCGACGACCGCGGGCGCGACGCGAGCGCACGAACTCGCGGGCTCGGATGCGCGCCTCGGCGGCGTCGAGGCCGTGCAGGTCGCAGCGCTCCTCGGGGACGGCGAAGCGCTCGAGGGCCTCGAGGGCGAACTCCCGTCCGCGACGGCAGCCACGCACGCCGCCGTCGGGGTCCCAGGTGACGCGCAGGGCGTCGCCGCCCTCGGCCGCGACGCGCTTGAGCTTCGTCGCCAGCGGCACCGTGCGCGCCGTCGCCGCCGCAGACGGGGGAACACCGTGCGTCGTGACCCGCGTCGGCTTCTGCGAGAGCGGCATCACGCCGTGCATCGCCGCCGCGAAGTTCTCGGCCTCGGAGGGACGCCACACCTCGACGTCGCTGCGCTTCGGTGGGGGCGTCGGCGCAGACTTTCCAACGGGCGTCGGGACCGGCTCCTTGAGCTTTCCGAGCGCCGCGAAGGGATGGTTCGGGTCGGGCTTGTTCTTGCGGCTCACGGCTTCTCCCCCGCGCGGAACCGAGCCCGCAGCGCCGACTGCGCGGCGAGGAGCCCCGCGAGGGTGCCGTCCTCGTAGTGGAAATCGCCGTCGTGGAGCTCGGGGAAATCGTGGGCGTTGCGAAGGTCCTCGGCGGTGACGCCGGGGCGCAGGCGCCGGCCGAGGGCGAGCACCTTCTGCTCCTGGAGGTCGATCATCGCCTGCAGCAACCCCTCGATCGCAGCCTGGTGTTCCGGGTTCATCGTTCGTCCTCCGCGTCGCGCGCACGTCGCAGCAGCGCCGCGGCGTCGGCCTCGTGGGCCTCGATCCAGTGTTCGTTGCGCGGGTGGAGCGTGACCGAACACCCGGTGCGCGGGCAATGCCCCAAACAGGCGGTGGCCGTCACCCACAGCTCCGTCGCGAGCCCCGCGCGCAGCGTCTCGCGCTTGAGCGCCGCGAAGAGCGCCGGCCCCGCATCGCCGCAGCCCGAGCGCAACGGGTCGTCGGTGCGGCGCGCGTTCACGCACACGAAGAGCTGCGCCCGCGGACGCATCGTCCCCTGCCTCATGGCGCCTCCAGGGCTCGAAGGTGCTCCGCCGCGCGGGCGCGCCACGGGTCGTTCGCCGGTGCCGCCGACACGTACCTTCGCCACGCATCGCGCGCGGCCTCGCGGTGCTCGCGAACCCGCGAAGGCTCCGAGGCGAGGCCCAGCGTGCCGTGCGGCGTCCAGGCCGTCGCTGCGGCTTCGTGCGCCATGGCCTCGTGGTACGCGCGGTCGCGCTCGGGAACGAAGAAAACCCCCTCGGCGAAGAGCTCGCGGAGCAGCGCGTCGGTGTCGGCCTCGCTGCGACCCACGCCGCGAGGTGACGCGTCGGAGGCGGAGCGAAGCGCCTGGGCGAGGGCCGCCGTCGCATCGAGGCGCGCGCGGTCGCGGGCGAGGGCGAGGCCCAACCACCCCAGGGCGTAGGTCGGTCGCAGCGCCACGCTCCCCTCGCATGCATCGACGGCCGCGGCGAGGTCGCCGAGGGCCATGTCCGCGTCGCAGAGGTTGCCGAGCACCACCGCGCGGGTCCCGTCGCGCAGCGGAAAGCGCAGCCCGCGCAGGTAGTCGTCGCGGCTCGCGGCGTCGTCGCCGAGGCGCGTGTGCACCACGCCGAGGGTGAAGAGCGCCGCCGGGGCGTCCGGTCCTTCGGGGGCGAGGGCGAGGGAGCGCGTGGCGTCGCGCAGGGCGCCCGCCAGATCGTTCGTGTGTTCGCGCAACCGCGCCGTCGCCGCGAGCGTCGCAGCGTCGTCGGGGTGTGCCGCGAGCACCCGGTCGTACGCAGCGAGGGCCTCGGCGCGCAGGGCCTCGTGCGACACGTCGTCGCGCTCGGGCATCGCCGCGGCGCGGAGCTGCACGGGCATCTCGTCGGCGAGGGCGATCCACGCGGCGGTGCGCCGATCGACGTCGACGCTGCGGGCGGTCGGGTCGGTGACGAGGGTCCATGGCGAGCGCGCACGCTGCGCCGACGCCGCGGCCGGAGCCCACGTCGCGAGGACCATCACGCACGCTCGACGCCACGCTCGCACGACGCTCCACGGTAGCACCGCGGCGCGCGTCGGCGCGGGTGGACCGCGGGGCGCGGGCGACCGTAGAGTGCGCGGCGATGAGTTACCTGGTGCTCGCGCGCAAGTGGCGGCCGCAGACCTTCGCAGACCTCGCGGGCCAGGAGCACGTCGTCCGCACGCTGCACAACGCCATCACGCAGGACCGGCTGTCGCACGCGTTCCTCTTCACCGGGGCGCGCGGCGTGGGCAAGACCACCATCGCGCGGATCCTCGCGCGGTCGCTGAACTGCCTCGGGCGCGACAACGTCACCGCCGAGCCGTGCCTGCAGTGCGCCGCGTGCCTCGAGATCGCCGAGGGCCGCGATCCCGACGTGCAGGAGATCGACGGCGCCTCGAACAACGGCGTCGAGGACGTGCGCCGGCTGCAAGAGACGCTGCCGTACCGACCGCTGCGCGACCGCTTCAAGGTCGTGATCATCGACGAGTGCCACATGGTCTCGGCGAACGGGTGGAACGCCCTGCTCAAGACCCTCGAGGAGCCGCCGCCGCACGTGAAGTTCATCTTCGCGACGACGGAGGTGCACAAGGTCATCCCGACGATCCTCTCGCGCGTGCAGCGCTACGACTTTCGGCTGCTGCCGACGAAGCAGATCCGCGATCGCGTCGCGTACATCCTCGGCCAGGAGGGCATCGACTTCGACGAGGAGGCGGTGATGCTCGTCGCGCGCGAGGCCGCGGGGTCCATGCGCGACGCCCTCACGCTCCTCGACCAGGTGCTCGCGGGCGTCGAAGGGACGCTGCGGGGCGCCGAGGCGGCGAAGCTTCTCGGCATCGCCAACCGCGCGCTGCTCGAGACCCTCGTGGCCGCAATGCTGGGCGGCGACGGTCCTGGTGCGCTCGACGCCGTGCAGGCCGTGGTGCGCGACGGCGTCGATCTTCCGAACGCCTCGCGTCGCGTGCTGGGGATGCTTCGCGACCTCGTGGTGGCGCGCGTCGCCGCCGACGCCGACGGCATGCTCGACCTCGTGGACCACGAGCGCGCGCACATCATCGCCCTCGCCGCGAAGCACTCCGCGGCGGACCTCGAGCGCATGTTCGCCGCGTGGGCCAAGGTCACCGAGGACGTGAGCCGCGCCCGCGAGGCCCGCTGGACCTTGGAGATGGCCGTGGTTCGCCTCGCGCATCGCCCGGCGCTGGTGCCCGTCGACGAGCTCCTCGCGCGGCTCGGCGAGATCGAGCGCCGCATCGCCGCGGGGGCTTCCCCGCCCGCGCAACGTCCTGGTGCGGGAGCTCCCGGGCAGGGTGCGTCGGCGGGTCGTCCGCTGCCGCCGGTGCCGTCGTCGCCGGGACCCAACGCGCCGCCCCCGCGCTTCACTCCGCCCCGGGCTTCGAGCGCCGCGCAGCGGGTCGCCGACGCGATGCCCGATCGCGACCTCGAGGTGCAGCGCCTGAGCGATCCGCCGGAGCCGCCGCCTTCGACTCCGCCGTCGGCGCCGATGGTCATGGACGTCTCCGAAGCGGCCCTCGCCATGGAGGACTGGCGCGCGCTGGTGGAGAGCGTCGACCGCACGCTCGTTCCGGTGTTGAAGGCCGCGGTGCCGCTCGAGGTGAACGGCGACCGCGTGCGCCTCGCCGTCGACACGCGCGACGCGTTCTTCCGCAAGAAGCTCGAGACCGAGGACGCGCGCAAGGTCGTCGGCGACGCGGCGCTGCTGCGCTTCGGATCGCGCCCGACGCTGGAGATCGTGTCGGGTCACCTGCCGCCGGACGCGCCGTCGATGCTGCGCCTCGAGGAGCGCGCGAAGCAGGCCGAGCGGTTCCTTCGCGAGGGCGCCCTGCGCACGCATCCGCTGGTGGTCGCCGTGTGCGAGGAGCTCGGCGGCGAGATCGGCCGCATCAAGCTCGACGGCGACCCCGACTGAGGGCTCCGTGGCCGTCGACGTCGAAGCCATCCGCGCACGTCTCCGCGCCGCGACGGCGATGGTGGCCGAGGGACGGCTCGTGTCTGCCCGCGGTCTCGCCCTCGAGGCCGAGATACCGGGCGCGCGCGTCGGCGAGGTGCTCGAGGTGCTTCGTCCCGGACACGCTCCGCTGCGTGCCGAGGTGGTGGGCTTCGACGGTGCGCGCGCGGTGCTGCTGGCGCTCGGCGATGGCGCAGGGCTGGCGGCCGACGACGCGGTCCGCCGCACCGGCGAGGCGCTGCACGTGGCCTGCGGCGACGGGCTCCTCGGGCGCGTCCTCGACGGCACCGGCGCGCCCATCGACGGCGGTGGTCCCTTCGCGGGGCCGACGGTGCAGCGCCCCGTCGACGGACCTGCGCAGGACCCGCTGCAACGCCGTCGCATCACCGAGGCGATGCCCGTCGGCGTGCGGGTGCTCGACGGGCTTCTCTCGTTGGGCGCGGGGCAGCGCGTGGGCCTCTTCGCGGGCTCCGGCGTGGGAAAGACGGCGCTGCTCGGGCAGGTGGTGCGCGGCGCGCGGGCCGACGTCGTGGTCGTCGCCCTCGTCGGCGAGCGCGGCCGCGAGGTGCGCGAGTTCTGGGACGACCACGTCGCGGCGGCGAAGCCTCGCGCCGTGCTGGTGGTGGCGACGAGCGATGCGCCGCCGCTGTCGAGACTGCGCGCGGCGTTCACGGCGGTGACCGTGGCGGAGCACTTCGCGGCGCAGGGCAAGCGCGTGCTGCTCGTGCTCGACTCGTTGACGCGGGTGGCGCGGGCGCAGCGCGAGGTGGGCCTCGCGGCGGGCGAGCCGGCGGTGCGTCGCGGGCTCCCGCCGAGCGTCTTCGCGCTGCTTCCGCGGCTCCTCGAGCGCGCAGGCACGACGTCGGGCGCGGGCTCGGTGACGGCGGTGTGCACGGTGCTGGTGGAGGGCGGCGACCTCGACGAGCCCGTCGCCGACGAGGTGCGCGGCCTCCTCGACGGTCACGTCGTGCTCGATCGCGGGCTCGCGCTGCGGGGGCGCTTCCCTGCCGTCGACACCGCGTCGTCGGTGTCGCGGGTGATGGACGCCCTCGTCGACGCGCCGCATCGCGCGGCGGCGCAGCGGGTGCGGGCGCTGCTGTCGGCGTACGAGCAACGTCGCGACCTCGTGGCGCTGGGGGCCTACCGCCCCGGCACGGAGCCGCTCACCGACGAGGCCCTCGCGCGGCACGACGCCCTCGAGGCGTGGCTTCGGCAGCCCCGCGACGAGATCGCCGCATGGGACGACACCGTCGCCGGGCTGCGGGCGCTGGGCCGCTGACCGGGGACACAGTTACGTTCTTGCATCCACCGGCGTGAGAACGGCGACGAGACCGGGGACACAGTTACGTTCTTGCGTTCCCCGGCTGCGGGGATCCCGAATGCAACAACGTAACTGTGTCCCCACGGGAACAACACGCCGCGCATTGACGTTGCCCCGTCGCCCGTGGTGTCACCCCTCGCACCGATGCGTCTCGCCGCGCTCTCTGCCGCCGCCTTGCTGTGCGCGTCCCCCGCGGCCGCGCAGATCGTGAACTTCTCGCTCGTGTCGCGCACCGGCAGCCCGCGCGGCGCCACGACCCTGGACCAGCGCTTCGGTGCCGTCGACTGCGCGCACGGCGAGCTCCTGCGCCTGCGCGCCGTGCTCCCGACGGCGACCACCGCGCCGCCCGAGCTCTGGGTCGCCACCGGCCACGCAATCTGCGACGAAGCCGCGCGCACGCCGGGCCTCGGGCAGACGTGCTTTCCGATCTGCACGAATTCCATCCGCTACGCGTGCACCATCCCCTACGGCGAAGGCGCCACGGACTACGTCTTCACCATCCCGGTGCCATGGCTCGTGGACCCCGAGCTGGGCCAGTGCCTCGCGCTGAACGATCGCCGGTATTTCCAGGTGCTCGTGAACGGCGCCGTGGTGGCCCGGGTGAGCCCGTCGCTGCGCATCGACCTCGTGCCGCCCGCGGCGCCGTACTCCGTGAGCGCGACGCGCGCCGCCACCGAAGAGGCCGCGCTGGTAACGTGGACGTACCCCACGGCCGACTCGGGCCTCGTCGATGACGCGTCCGTCGACGCCGGCGACGACGCGGGCAGCACCGACGATGCCGCCACCGACGCGGGCGCCGACGCAGGGTCCGACGCGGGCGCCGCCGACGCTGCGGTGGCCGGTCCGACGGAGATCGAGACGCTCGCGCGGTTCTGGGTGCTCTGCGATCCGCCGCCGTCGGTGGGCGCGAGCGGCATGGCCGACGGGGGCGCATGCTCGAGCGCCCTCGCGACGCTCGACGTCACCGACACCACGGCGCTGCAGCGCTACCAGTGCCAGACGGCCACCGTGGACCCCACCGCGCGGAGCCTCACCATCGGAGCCCTCGCGTCGGGCGTTCCGCGCCGCTTCGCCGTCGTCGCCGAGGACCTCGCGGGCAACCGCAGCACCGTCGCCCTCGCGTCGGACTGCGTGACGCCGCTCGCCGTCACGGACTTCTGGGAGCAGTACCACCTCGCCCACGGAGCCGCGGAGCCCGCGTCGTGTGCGGTGCGCAGCGGTTCGACGCCCTCGCGCGGGGCCGGAGCCTTCATCGCCGCGGCCGTCGTCGCGTTCGTCGTGCGCCGCCGTCGCTCGCGCGGCCTCCGAGCGCGCTGACCACCGGGTGGGGGGTGTGCTCCCCCCTTTGACGGCGCGTCGCGCGAGGCGCTCCCATGCCGCTCATGGGCATCTCCCGTCGCGTCGCGTCGGTCGCGTTCACGTTCACCGTCGCGGGGTGCTTCGCCGGCGGCGATCCCGACGGCACCGCGCGGGCCGTCAGCGCCATCACCCTGGCCGACTGCAGCGAAGGGTCCATCCGCGGCGCCGCGCCCGCCGACGCCGCGCCCATGCTCGACCGGGCCTTCGACTGGATCCACCGCGCGATCCCGTACTGCCAGTGCGTGAGCGGCGCCGTCGGCGGCTACCGCACGGA
>CAIMWA010000172.1 GCA_903845045.1 uncultured delta proteobacterium
AAGCGTTGCGGTTGCCGCGTGCCACGGTGGACGGTCAAACCGTCGTCATCGTGGCGACGATTCAGGCATTCCGCGTGGAGGACACGACCGGGCGCAAGGTGTATGAGCAGAACGGCGCATTTGCCGAGCATTTGTTGAACATGCCCGCCGACCGGCTGGCGGAATTGCTGCCCGGCGCGGATGGCAAAACCAAACCGTCGCTGGTGAACATGCTCCGCTTGCGCCGACCGGCCTCCGCGACGACGAGGCTCCTAGCAGAATCGACTCGCGTCCGCAGCGGCGGGGCGCCGGACTTCGGTCGTTGACACGCCCCGGCGCCGACGTAGACACTCCGCCGTCGGAACGCGCCGTTTTCCTGCGGTGCGCGCGGAGTTCTCCGGCCGTCGACCCAAGGGTCGTGCGGCCGAAGGGGTTTAAGAGCCGATGTTGAAGCTCGTGATCTCGGACGAT
Organism: uncultured delta proteobacterium; assembly: GCA_903845045.1. Lineage (GTDB taxonomy): Bacteria > Myxococcota_A > Polyangia > Polyangiales > SCUS01. The sequence goes on from CAIMWA010000172.1 coordinate 451, forward strand.
GAAGGCAAGACCACCACGATCCCGCTCACCCGGGACGAGCTGACCATCGGCCGCAAGGACGGCAACTCGATCCGCCTCACGGAGCGCAACGTCTCCCGGCGTCATGCGCGCATCGTCAAGCGCACCGAGGGCTTCTTCCTCGAGGACCTGGCCAGCTACAACGGCATCGTGATCAACGGGCAGCGCCTCGCCGAGGCCCGCCCGATGCGCAACGGCGACCAGATCCTCATCGGCGACTACAAGCTCCAGGTCGTCGAGGAGGCCGGCGCGCAGATCTCGGCCCCGCCGCCGCCGGCGCCGCCGCCCCCGGCCGCCGAGCACGCCGCCCCGCTCATCGCGGCAACGACGCCTCCGTCCGCCGCCCCGGGTGCACCGGGACTCGCGGCGCTCAACGACCCGCTGGCCCCGTCGTCGGCGGCCCGCACCGAGGTGCCCGAGAGCATCCGCGGCATGCGCCTGGTGTTCCTCTCGCCGGCCGGCGTGCCCGCGCCGGTGATGCTCGACCGGCTCCCGATGATCCTCGGGCGCAGCGAGACGGCCGACATCGCGCTGGCGTTCAGCTCCATCTCCCGCGAGCACGCGCGCCTCGTCTGCGACGACAACAAGCTCTACATCGAGGACCTCGGGAGCTCCAACGGCGTCCAGATCAACGGCGAGAAGATCAACCGCCGCGGCGAGCTCGGCCCGGGCGACATGGTGCAGCTCGGCGTCGTCGAATTCCGCGTCGCGCGCCGCGGCGACAGCACCGTGGTCATCCAGCGCGCGGCCTCGGACGATCGCGCGACCGCAGGGCGGTCCAACAAGGGCCTGATCCTCGGCGTGATCTTCGGCGGCGTGTCGCTGGGCCTCGCGGTGCTGCTCGTGGCCAGCAAGTCGAACAACCGCGTTCCGGTGACGGCCCCGGCCCTGCCCGCCGTGGTCGCTCCGGCCGCTCCGCCGGCCCCCACGCCGGTGGCCATCGCGCCCGCAGCGCCCGCTCCGGCCCCCGTTGCGGCCCCCGCGCCCGCGCCCGCTCCCGAACCCCCGCCGGTCGCCGCTCCGGAGCCTCCGCCGACCGTGGCCGCAGCGCCCCCGGCCCCGGAGCCCCCGCCGACACCGCCGCCCGCCGCGGTCGTTCCCGCTGCGGCCCCGGAGCCCGTGGCGGCCGCGCCGGTGCAACAGGTCGTCGACCCGGCCGACCGCCGGCACCCGGACCACACCGCCGACCGACATCCTCGCGCTGCGGCGCCTGCTCCGGCACCCCGCGCGGCCCCGGCGGCACCGGCACCCCGCGCTGCTCCGACGCCGGCTCCAGCGGCTGCCTCGGCGCCGCCGCCCGACGGCGCGACGCCCATGGATCAGGCGCGTGCGTGCCTCCGCAACAACTCGAACAACATGGCCGCGGGCAACCAGTGCGTGGTGCAGGTGCTCCGCGGGCACGCGACGACGACGCAGGAGCTCGGACTGCTCTGCACGACGTACCGCTCGCTGGGCCGGACGCCCGACGCGATGCGGTGCATGCGCAACTACATTCAGCACTTCCCCGAAGGCCCGCAGGTCGGGCCGTTCCAAACGTACATCGACAACAACCAGTGAGGCCGCAGGCCGCTTGACACCGCCCGTCCCTTCGGGCAGTCATCGCGGCCCCTGCGCGTCCATCGTCCCCGCACGGATGGTCCGTGTCGCTGCCCGCGAGGGTACAGGGTTCCCGGTCCGAAGACCGGGTGCCGGGAGCGCAGTCCGAAAGGCGAAACGATGCCGAAGATGAAGACGAACAAGGCCGCTGCCAAGCGGTTCAAGATCACCGGATCGGGCCGCATCCGGCGGTCCAAGTGCGGTGCGAGCCACTTCATGGGCAACAAGGGTTCGAGCCGGCTCCGCCGGCTTCGCAAGAACGACATGGTTCATCCCTCCTTCGAGGGGCGCGTGGGCCAGCTCTTCCCCTACGGCCTTCCCTGAGAGGTACTGAGCCATGCCCAGAGCAAAAAGAGGTTTCAAGGCGCGTCGTCGCCGCAACCGCGTCTTCCAGTGGGCCCAGGGCTTCTCCGCGGGTCGCGGCCGGCTCTACGGCCCGGCGCGCGAGGCCGTGCACAAGGCCTGGTCGTACGCGTACGTGGGCCGCAAGCTCCGCAAGCGCGACTTCCGCCGTCTCTGGATCGCCCGCATCTCCGCGGCGGCCCGGTCCCTCGGCGTGAACTACTCGCGGCTCATCGCCGCGCTGAAGGGCGCGAACATCGCCCTCGACCGGAAGATCCTCGCCGACCTGGCGGTGCGTGACTTCGCCGGCTTCAAGGCCGTGCTGTCCGCCGCCGGCGTCGAGCTCAAGCCCAACGCGTTCGCCGCGGCCTGAGTTCGTCGTTGCTGCAGCCCCGGTGTTGCGCATTGCGCGCGAGGCCGGGGCTGTGGTGTATTTGGCTGGGAGGACGAGAGCGCATGACGAAGGCAGAGATCGTCGAGAGAATCTACGGAACGGTGGGCGGCTTCTCGAAGAAGGAAGCGGCGGATCTCGTCGACGCCGTCTTCGACCTGATGAAGCAGACCCTCTCGAGCGGCGAGAAGGTGAAGATCTCGTCGTTCGGAAATTTCGTGGTGCGCGACAAGAGCGAGCGCCCGGGGCTGAACCCGCGCACGCGGTCGCCGATCACCCTCGCCGCCCGGCGCGTCGTGCGATTCCGGCCCTCGCCGGTGCTCAAGTCGCAAGTCAACGGATCCTGAGCGCGTCCGTGGCGGAGGCGCTCCCTCCGAAGCTGTATTTCCGCATCGGCGAGGTAGGCCGCCTCGTGGGCGTGCCCGCGCACGTGCTTCGATACTGGGAGTCCGAGTTCCGCGCCGTGCGGCCTGTGAAGTCCCCGAGCGGACAGCGGGTCTACAGCCGCCGCGACGTCGAGCGCCTGCAGCTCATCAAGCGCCTGCTCCGCGACGAGCGGTACACACTGGAGGGCGCGCGTCGGGCGCTGCGCGAGCGCGGCCTCGACGACGACGCGAACGTCCCTGCGCGGCCCGAGGTGCTCCACGGCGCCCTCGTGCGCGCCCGCGACCGTCTGCGCGGACTGGAGGCCCACCTCGACGCCCTCGCCGCGCCTGCCGCGCCCGTGCCTGCGCGCTCGGAGCGTCCCGCGCCGTTGCTCGCGCCCGCCGAATTCCCCGAGGAACGCGCGGTCAACGACGAGACGCCTTGACTCGCGAGGTCCCGTCCATACCATCCGCGGCCTCGCGCGCCGGTGCGCGCCGTGGAGGCCTTCGATGCTGATCCTGATCCTGTCGCGCAAGGCGTCGATCTACTCGACGCGGCGGCTCACCGAGGCCGCACTCGCGCGGGGCCACCAGGTGCACGTCGTCGACCCGCTCGAGTTCTCGCTCGTCGCGTCGCGGGGGCGCCCCTCGCTCTTCCTCCGGGGCGCCGAGGTCGGGGGCTTCGACCTGGTCATCCCGCGCATCGGAGCTTCCATCACGAACTACGGCCTCGCCGTGGTGCGGCAGTTCGACATGCTCGGCACGCCGGTGCTCAACGGCGCCCTCGCCATCGCCCGCTCGCGCGACAAGCTCCGCGCGATGCAGCTCCTCACGCGCAAGGACCTCGACATCCCGACGACGGTCTGCACGAAGACGGCGTCGCACATCGACGCGGCGCTGGCGCTCGTCGGCGGGCCGCCGGCGATCGTGAAGCTGCACCAGGGAACGCAGGGCATCGGCGTGATGCTGGCCGAGACCCGGCAAGCCGTGGAGAGCACCCTCGAGGCCTTCTGGACCCTCGGGCAGGACATCATCCTCCAGGAGTTCGTGGCCGAGTCCCGGGGCCGCGACATCCGCGCCATCGTCGTCGGGCGCCGCGTCGTGGCCGCCATGCGCCGACGAGCGCAGAAGGGCGAGTTCCGATCGAACCTGCACCGCGGCGCGGAGCCCGAGGCGATCCCCCTCGACGAGCTCGATCCGCGCTACGCCAAGGCCGCCGTCGAGGCGTGCAAGGTCATGTCCCTCGAGGTGGCCGGCGTCGACATGCTCGAGACGCGCAGCGGACCGAAGATCCTCGAGATCAACAGCTCGCCGGGGCTCGAGGGCATCGAGCGCGCGACGGGCAGCAACGTGGCCACGGCGATCATCCGCCACGCCGAGCGCTTCGTGGCGCGCCGGCAGAAGAAGGGCGGCGCGGCGCCGGCGGCGGACGACGAGCGCTCGCACCGACGCCGTCGCGCGGGGTCGTGACCGTGCCGGCCATCGAGCGCATCGACGAAGGTCCGATCCAGGTGCTGCGCATCGCGCGGCCCGAGCGGCGCAACGCCCTCGACCCCGACGCCCTCAAGGAGCTCCGCGATCATGCCGACGCGCTTCGGAGCGTGACCGGCACCCGCGGAGTGGTGCTCACCAGCGACGCCTCGACGGGGGTCTTCGTCAGCGGCGGCGACCTGCGGGTGCTCCAGGGCGTCCGCACGGCCCGCGGCGCGCGGGACCTCGCGCGCACCGCCCACGCCGCCATCGATGCGCTGCGCGCCTTGGGCGTTCCGCTGGTGGCCGCCATCGGGGGCGACGCCTACGGGGGTGGCTGCGAGCTCGCGGCGGCCTGCGACGTGCGCTTCGCCGAGAGCCAGGCGAGGTTCCACTGGGTTCAGGCCCGCTTCGGCGTCACCACCGGCTGGGGCGGCGCGTCGAACCTGCTCGAGGTCGTGGGCCGCGGCACCGCGATGCGATGGCTGCTCACCGCCGAGCCCGTCAGCGCCCAGGACGCGCTGTCCGCGGGCTTCGTCGACGCCGTGGTGGACCCGGGGACGGCGCTCGACCATGCCCGCGCGTTCGTGGCCAAGGTCGCGCGGCAGCCCAAGGGAGGCACCCGCAGGATGGTGTTCCTGCTGCGCGAGACGGCGCGCCTCGATGCGCGGCGGGCGCGCGTCGTCGAACTCGATCACTTCGGTCGAAGCTGGGCGACGCAAGACCACCACGACGCGGTGGCGCGGTTCCTCCGCAAGGCGTGACGCTCAGCCCGCCTGCCACGCCGCGCGCGCGAACAACAGCCACCCCGCGAGGAACGCCACGCCGCCGAGGGGAGTGATGATTCCGAGGCGCGTGATGCCGGTGAGGGTCATCGCGTAGAGGCTGCCGCTGAAGAGGGCGATGCCCGCGAGCATCGCGACGCCCGCGGGGTTGGCGGCGGGGCCGCGCTGCGACGCGAGCCATGCCACGGCGACGAGGCCGAGGGCGTGGAACATGTGGTAGCGCGCGCCGGTCTCGAAGACGGCCAGCAGCCGGTCCGTGACCCGGGCGCGGAGCCCGTGTGCGCCGAAGGCCCCCGCTGCGACGGCGAGGAAGGCGTTGAGGGCGCCGGCGGCGGCCCAGAACCGTGCGGTGTCGTTCATGGAGTCCTTCGGGGGGCTTGGATTTCGCGCAGCAGCCGGAGCGCGGCGACGTCGCCGGGCCAGTCGTGGAGAAGCCGCTCGGCGTGATGCCGGGCCTCGTCGAGGGCTCCCGCGTCCTTGGTCAGCACGGCGAGGTTGTAGCGCGCGAGGTAGCTCCGCGGGTCCGCCGCGAGCGCACGCAGGTAGGCCTGCCGCGCGTCGTTGAAGCGTCCTTCGCGCTGCGCCACCACGCCGACGTTGTAGGCCGCCCGCGCATCGCCGGGAGCTCCGACGGAAGCCGCCTGCGCCGCGGCCCGCGCCGCCGGAACGTCGCCGGCTTCGAGCGCGAGCGTCGTGCCGAGGAGGCTCGCGTCCACTCCCGTGCCGGCGCCCCGCAACGCCTCGCGGGCCGCCGCCACGT
>CAIMWA010000173.1 GCA_903845045.1 uncultured delta proteobacterium
AGTAACTCCCGAACCGTCGGGAACCCGCCGGCCAGGTACAGCGGCGGCGTGTGGTCGATGATCGCCTGCACGGCCTCCCAGTACGCGTCGAAGCCGCCGCTCTCGTCGCGCTTCGCGGCGTGCATCGCGTTCGAGAGCGTCTCCCACGCCCGCTTGCTCTTCGCGTCGAGGACGACCTCGACCCTCGCTGGTCGCCCCGCCGGTGTCGCCTTCCCCAAACGCTTCGCCTTCGCCATGGGCCCGAGCATCGTTCGACGCGGTCGGCACGAGCAAGGTGGAACCCAACTGCAGTCGGGCACCCGCCCCGCGCTTGACACCCGCGGACCGCCTCGCGTTGTGTCCGCCCCGATGAACGCCACCGTCGAAGCGCGCTCGCGATGGGCCGTTCCGCTGGTCGCGGGGGTCTTCGTGGCCGCGTACCGCGTGACGCCGGTCTTCGACCCCGACGCGTTCTGGCATCTGCACACGGGCCGCGTCGTGCTCGCGACGCACGCGGTGCCCTCCGTCGACACCTTCTCGCACACCGCCGCGGGGCGCCGCTGGGACTTCGTCGACTGGCTCGCCGACGTGCTCCTCTACGGCGCGCAGCACGCCGGTGGGTGGACCGGCCTGGTGCTCCTCACCGCCGCCCTCGGCGGTCTCGGTGTCGCGCTCACCACCGAGCGCGCGATGCGTTGGGCGCCGCTCCGGGGCGTGCTCGCGGCGCTGCCGGCCATCGTCGGGGCGGGGGTGTTCCGCGTCACGCCGCGGCCGCAGACGTTCACCTTCGGGCTCTTCGCGGCGACGCTGCTGCTGCTCGAGCGACCGAGCGGCGCGTGGTGGGTGCCGGCGCTGCTCGCGCTCTGGCAGAACCTCCACTCGAGCGCGCCGCTCGGACTGCTCGCGCTCGGCGCCCACGGCCTCGGACGCGTCCTCGAGCACCGCGCCGCCGGGCGCCCGCTGGATCTCCCGCGCACCCTCGGCCCGGTGCTCCTCGGCGCCGCCGCGCTCTTCGTGGCGGTGCACCCCGTCGACCGCCTGCGCGCGGGCTTCGGGCACATGGTCGACCCGTCCCTCGCCGCGCTCATCACCGAGTGGCAGCCCGCGTGGCGCATGCCCTGGAACACCCCGGTGCTCCTCGCCTTCGAGGCGCTGGTGTCTCTCTGCGTCGCCGCCGTCGCGCACGCCCCGACGCGCGCTCGCATCACGCCCGGTGCCGCCCTCGTCGCCGCTGGGTGCGCGGTGCTCGCGGTGCGCGCGATGCGCTTCGTTCCCCTCGGCGCCATCGGCCTCGCGCCCGTCGCTGCCCTCGGCGCCGAAGCCCTGCTCACGCCGTCGCGCATCGTCGCGGGGACCTGGCTGCGCCGCGCCCTCGTCGCGGGAGCGGTGGTGCTCGGCGTCGCCGCGGTGGTGCTGCAGCGCAAGCCCGCGGGCACGGGGTTGGCGCGGGGCATGTTCCCCGAGGGGGCCGCGCGCTGGGTCCTCGCGCACCCGCCGCGGGGGCCGATGTTCAACGACTTCGACGACGGCGGCTTCTTGATGTTCGCCTTCGACGGACGCCACCCGGTCTTCGCCGACGGACGATCCTGGGCGCTCTACGACCCGGCGTTCCTGCACGACGTGCTGGTGCCCGCGCCGGAGCGCCTCGACGGACTGCTGCGACGCTTCGACTGCGGCTTCGCGATCGTCGACGCCGACGCCCGCATCGACACGTTCCAGCGCCGGCCGGGGTGGTCCCTCGTGTACTTCGACGACCGGGCCTTCGTGGCCGTGCGCGACGATCGCAACGCCGCGTTGCAATCGTACGCCTACCGCGTGCTGCGACCGGCGCAGTGGTCCGACGACGTCTTGCGATGGAGCGTCGACCCCGCCCTCGGCGACCGCGCGTGGGACGAGTCTACGCGGGCCATCACCGACGCCCCGCGCTCCTCGCTGGCCTGGGTGCTCCGCGCCGCCGCCGCCACCGCCACGCGCCGCAGCGCCGAGGGCGACGACGCCGCGCGCCGGGCGCTGCACCTGCGCCCCGACGGCGTGCCCGCGCACCGTGCGGTGCTGCTCCGATGCGCCGTGCACGGCGACCGCGCGTGCGTGTGCTCGCAGGCCGCGTGGGTGCTTCAGCGCGCGCCCCGCAACGCCTTCGCGCGGGACCTCGGGAACCGCATGGGGTGCCCGTCGACGCCCGCGCCGTGACGCTTCAAGCGGGTGGCGCCGTGGGACGCGTCGCGCCTTGGAACATCACTCCGGCTGCCGCCACGAGCAGCGTCGTCATCACCGGCACGAACGGCGCGCCCGCGGTGAACAGGAACGTCGCGAGCAGCGCCGGAAGCTGCGGCACCGACGTGGCGATGTAGAGCGCCGTGAGCCGCGCGTGCTCCTCGGCGTAGGGCTTCGGCGGACGCAGCGCAGCGGCCGCGAGGGTGCGCCGCAGGGCCACACGGTGCACCGCCACGCCCGCGAGCGACGCCACCACGGTGACCGGCACGAAGGCCCACGCCACCGGCGCCAGCGGCTCGCGCAGCAGCACGCGCAGCGACTTCATGTCGTCGGTGAAGAGCAGCGTGCGGATCGCCGTCTCCACCGCCAGCGAGAGCGGGCTCGAGAGCGCGATCAACGGAAGCAGCACCCGCGTCGACACCGGCTTCACGGCGTCGCCGAGGGTACACGCTTCGCTCGTGTCGGGACGGTGCGTCCGCCGGCCCACGCGCCGTGGCCAAGGACACGCGCTGCCTTCGGGAACCTCGCCGTCGCCCGCTTGTCCTTGGAGCGTCATGGCGCGCTTCGCTTGGGCGGAACACCGGTTGCAGCCGCCACCTCGCGTGCGTTCGTCGTGGCCGTCGCTGCTGTTCCTCACCGCCCTCGCGGGCACCGCCGGGGCCGTGCCTCGGGCGACGGTGCGCGGGCTCTTTCCGGGCGGGCGCGGCACCGTGCACGTGGGTCCGTCGCCGCGCGGCCTCGCGAGCACCGCGGCGCGGCGCTGCGCCGACTGTCACGCCGACATCGCCGCCGAGTGGCGCGCGTCGATGCACGCGTCGTCGTGGAGCGACCCGGTCTTTCGCACCGCCTACGCCGTCGAGCCCATGGCCTTCTGCCGCAACTGCCACGCGCCGACGCACACGGGCGCGGTGCCCGCGGGCCTCGCCGCCGATGACGGTGTCTCCTGCGAGGTCTGCCACGTGCGCGGCGGCCACGTGCTCGCGGCGAGCGCGTCGACCCGCGCACCGCACGCCATGCAGGTCGTGGCGGGGCTTCGCAGCAGCGCGTACTGCGCGGGCTGCCACCAGTTCGACTTCCCGGGTGACGCGGGCCGCGCGGGCGTTCGCTTCGACACCCACGAGCCCATGCAGGACACCTTCGCCGAGTGGCGCGACAGCGCCGCGGGCCGCGACGGAACGTCCTGCCAGGACTGCCACATGCCCTGGGTCGACGGCCCCGGCGGCGCGCGGCATCGCAGCCATCGGTTCCCCGGCGGACGCGACCTCGCGCTGTTGCGCAGCGCCGTCTCCGTCGAGGTGTCCACCCGGCGTGAGCCCGCGGGCACCCGCGTGACCTTCACGGTGACGTCGCGCGCGCTGGGCCATTCGTTCCCCACCGGCGACCTCTTTCGTCGCGCCGAGCTGACCGCATCGTGGGACGGCGACGCCGCGAGCACGGTGCGCGCCGGCCTCGCCCGGAGCTTCGCCGACGTACCGACGTCGGTGCCCGGCGCCACGCTCACCTTCGTGCGGCGCCAGGTCGGCGACACGCGGCTCCCCGCCGCGGGCCTCGGCGCCCCCGTCACCGTCTCCGTGTTGCTGCCGGGACCGCCCCGCGCGGCGCCGATCCGCTGGTCCTTCGACCACCTGCTGATGCCCACGCCGCTCGCGGCTTCGCAGGGCGTCGGCGAGCCCCGCAACCGCCTCGTCGTGCTCACCGGAGCCGTCGTCCCGCCATCCCCCGAAGGAGCGTCCCCATGAACCGTCGCAGCGTCTTTCTCGCCCTCTGCCTCGCGTCCGCCCCGGCGGCGGCGCAACCCGTCGTCGACCGCGTGCTGCGCGCCCCGGCAGCGCCGCCGGAGTCGCCGACGCACGCCGGCGAGACGCTCCTCGCACCACCGCCACCCGAGGTGCCCGCGGCCCTCGCCGCCCGCGTCGCCCGCATGGAGAACCTCGTCGAAGAGACCAACGAGTGCTTCACGTTCCACGGCGAGCGCGACAGCCACATCGCCGACGCGCGCTGCCCGGCGTGGCTCGGCACCCTCGCGCACGGAGGCACGGTGTCGGCGCACGCCATCGGCCGCATGCTCCTCGCGGACTTTCGCAACGGCCCGAACGACGTCGACTACACCGTCGCCGGCCCAGGCCCTTCGTGGACGCGCCCGCGGCTCACGCGGCTGCTCCGCGACACCGATCCGTCGCTCGCGGTGACGTACCTCACGCGGTACCTCGTGCTGGCCCTCGAGACGCCGTCGATGCTCGGCGACGACACGCCCCGCGCGGCCCTCGACACCCTCGCCGATCTGTCTGGCGAGGACCTCACCGCCGTCGCCCCATGGGAGCCCGAGATGGACGTCTACCGCGACCGCACGCGCATGAACGCCGTGGTCCAACGGTGGCTGGCGTGGGCCCGCGACGTGGCGCCGCTGCCCCGCGACGAGCGTCGCGCCCTCGCCGTCGCCCACAACCTCGCCGCGCTGCGCTCCGACGATGCGATCGTCCGCTTCGCCGCGCTGCGACGCCTCGGGAGCGATCCCGCGCAACGGCCCGCGGTGCTCGCGTCGCTCCGCGAGATCCTCGCCGTCCCGACGCTCGACGCGCGGGCCCGCGTGGAGATGCAGCGCTGGGCCCGGCGGCAGCGCCTCGCGGTCAGCCCGGCGCGATCGGCGCCAGCGTCGTGACGCCCGCGCCGTAGAACTGCATCGCCGGCGTCGAGATCATGCGGCCGCGGCCCTGGGTGACGTCAGCTTCGCTCAGCTTGCGACCTTGCCGAGGAGCGAGCGCACGTACGCCAGGTCGCTCGCGGCGGAAGCCGGTGCATCTGGCCGTGCCGCAAGGCGTTCGGCGATCGGGAGAGCGTCGTTCAGCTGCCGCACGGCGGCCTCGCGGTGATCGGCAAGTTCCATCTCCGCGATCCGACAACACGAGACGATCAGATCGCGGAGCCACTCCGGGCGGTCGGGGTCCAGACGGAGAAGGCGGCGCACGACTGAAAGCCCCTCCTCGTAGGACGAAAGCGCGTCCTGACGATCGCCTCGCGCTCGCCGCACATTCCCAACCTTAATCAGACTGACGCAAAGATCCCGGAGCCACTCGGGTCGCTCCGAGTCACGATGGAGGAGTCGGCGCACAACCGAAAGCCCTTCCTCGTAGGACGAAAGCGCGACCAAGAGATCGCCGCGCGCGAGTTGCGCGTCGCCAACCTTGTTCAAACTGACACTGACGTCCCTCTCCCACTCCGCACGCCCGGGATCGTACTGGAGAAGGCGGCGCGCGACCGAGAGCCCCTCCTCGAAAAGCGATAGAGCGCCGGTTAGATCGTTCCGAGCGAACCGTACGTCGCCGACCCTAGTCAAGCTGACGTTCAGGTCCCGTAGCCATTCAACTCGGTCAGGGTCGTACTGAAGAAGACGGCGTGCGAGCGAGAGCCCTTCCTCATATAAATGGAGCGCCCCGGATAGATCGTCTCGCGCACGACGAAGGTCACCGATCCTGTCGAGGCTGACGCTCAGATCCCTCAGCCACTCTGGTCGTGTGGGGTCGCGCTGGACAAGCTTGCGGCGGACGGCAAGCACCTCTTCATGAAGAGAAACCGCGCCCCGCAGATCGCCTCTCGCGTGGCGTACATCCGCGACGTTTTCCAGGCTGGCGCAGAAATCCCGAAGACTCTCGGGTCGATCAGGATCGCGCAGGAGAAGGCGGCGCGCAACCGAGAGCCCCTCCTCGAAGAAGGAAAGCGCGCCAGTCAGATCGCCTCGCGCGCGGCGCACATCTCCGACCTTGATCAAGCAGACAGTCACGTCCCGCAGCCACTCCGCTCGCTCGGCATCGCGCCGCAGAAGCTGACGCCGCACCGCAAGCCCTTCCTCGTAGGTCGAAAGCGCGCCCGACAGATCGCCTCTCGCGCGGCGTACATCGCCGACTCTGTCCAGGCTGACGCTCAGATCTCGGATCCGCTCCGCTCTTTCAGGGTCACGGTCGAGAAGGCTTCGCGCGACCGAGAGCCCCTCCTCGAAGAAAGAAAGCGCGCCCGATAGATCGCCTTGCGCGCGGCGCACGTCTCCCACCCTCTCCAGGCCAACACTGAGGTCCCGCAACCACTCGGATCGCTCTGGGTCACGGTGGACGAGGCGCCGCGCAACCGAAAGCCCTTCCTCGTGGACCGACAGTGCTCCAGAGAGGTCGCCTCGCGCGAGGCGCACGGCCCCAACATCGTTCAGACCCACCATCTCTTCGCGGAGCAGCTCCGCGTTCTCGGGATCATTGGCCACCAGCTGACGTCGAAGTCCGAGCGCCTCCTGCGCAAGACGCGTTGCATCGTCGAGCGTTCCCCACTCCATCTCGTGGACCGCGAGTTCCTCGAGCTCCGTAGCGAGCAGGCGCACACCGCTCACATCCGTCGCGCTCTCGCGGACCGCATCGCGCGCGATCTCGACGCGCCGCCGGATCGCGTCGCCGCGGGGTGCCGGTGGCGGGCGCTTCACGGGCGCATCGGCGGACCGGACCTCGACGGGCAACGGCGAGGCACGCCACGCGGGGAGATACTCGCCGCTTCGCACGGACCAAAGGTCCGGCGCATGCCGCGCCATCGTCCGCTCCATCCACACCGGGCCGCTGACGATGCACTCGGCGCCTAGGCGACCGACGATGTCGTTGCGAAGCTCGTTCAGGCGCTGGAACAGCCACGCCCACGCGTCCTGGTCCCCCTCGCGCGCCGTCGAGAGCTCGAGCACCGTGACTCCGGCGCCGCCCGCGACGACCGGTGCCAGCACCGCCGCGCGAACGGCATCGATGCTCAGCGCACGACCGGGCTCCGCGTGCGGCGCCTCGATCACCCGCCACGGCGCGCCTTCGGTCCGCTTCGCACCCACCGCGCTCTCGAGCCAGCGCACCCACGCGCGCCCGGGATCACCGGCCCACCACACGAGGTAGAGATGAAAGCGCTGCGAGAGGGCGAGAGCGCTCAGCAGCGAGGCGAGCTCGGGGTCGTCGTCGGGGCGCGACGTTGCGTCCTCGGCGTCTTGACCCGCGTCGCTCATGACGTCGTGGCGAACTCCTCCATGTCGCGCACGGCGGGATGGAGGTCGAACCACTCCTCGTCGTTCAGGTAGCGAAGGACGACGTTGTCCCGCAGCATGTCCGACGCAGCGCTCATCTCCTCGGCACCGGTGATGCCGAGTCGCTGCGTGTCCCGAACCTTGCGCAGCCAGTCGATGGCACCGCTCGCGCGCACCAGGCGGCGGTAGGTGTCGCGGCTGCGCTCGAGCACCCGCTCGAAGGACCGCTCGTCGAGGTCGCCCCGCCCCAACGCCGCCTCGACGAGCGCCTGCAACAGACGCATCAGCTCCCGCGGGTACCCCCCCGATGCCGCGATGATCTTCTCCGTTCGCGCTGCGACGGACGTCGCGCCGAGGAGCTCGTTCAAGTGCGCGTCGGATACGCGCCTCGCGATGAGCATGCGCATCGCATCGACGCCGGGCTGGTAGCGGTTCCCCTTCCGATCGCGCAGCTTCACCATCGGAAGGAACTCGACGTCGACGCGGAGCCGCAGCGAGAGCGCCGGTGGGATCGTGTAGAGCACGTGCACCGGCAGCCGCAGGTACGCCGCGTCCGAGGAGAAGAGCCGCTCGGCGCTCTCGAGGACCTTCTCCCACGACGTGCTCGTGCCTTGGAGCTTCTCGAGGGAGTCGAGGACGACAACGATGCGCTCGCGGCCTCTTGCCTTCGCGCGCGCCTCCAGCCTCTGGAACTCCTTGCGAACCTCGTCGACGAAGCTGCTCAGGTTGGCCGCGATGGAGCGACGCACGCGCTGACGCACCGTCTCCCGCGTCTTCATCTCGAAGACGAGCTTCGCGCCGAATTCGTCGCCGGTGCCGAGTTCACCGCCGGAGATCTGCACGTCGGTGTCTCGCATCCACTGCCAGAGACGCTGCATCGTACCGTCATGGAGCGCTTCACGCGCGTCGCGCCCCTCGAGCTTCAGTACCGCCTGCTCCGTGCGATACAGTTGCACCATCAGCACGTCGGGGATGTCGACCTCCGCCGATAGGTCGAGCAACTCGAGCGCATCGGCGATCACGACGAGGAACTGCTGCTCGCGTTCGACGTACCCCGCGAAACGTCGGAGCTCGGTGCTCTTTCCCGATCCCGGAAGACCCGTGAACAGGATGCACGCTGGCTTGGTCGCGACCGCGATCTTGACCGCGAGACGCCGCGCCCACGACTCGCCTCGTACGAAACCGTCGCCCGGGACGGCGGCATCGAGATCGACGTTCCGCGAGTCCGTCGGGTCCAGCGCCTCGTCGGGGTTGCAGGCGTTGTAGATCGTTCGCGCGACCGGGACCGCGAGAGTCATGGGCGGAACCTACCACCGGCATCGGACGCCCTGCCAAAGCGGAGCAGGTACGCGTCGCCCGGCGCTGGTGAAGGCCTCGGTCGCAGGTTCAGGCCTCGCGATCACCCCGGCGCGATCGGCGCCAGCGTCGTGACGCCCGCGCCGTAGAACTGCATCGCCGGCGTCGAGATCATTCGGCCGCGGCCCGTCATGATGTCGATGGAGATGAACTGCCCGGCGTTGGTGAAGCCATAGAGCGTGTTGCGGTAGTACGCGAGGCCGAAAATCTGCTGGAACCCCGTGCTGCCGATGAGCGTCAGCTCGCCGGTGCTCTCGTTGACGCGCGCGAGCTGGTCCGGCGATCCCGAGCTCGCGTTCGCGGTGCGCACCGTCGCGAAGGTGCCCGCGCCCTGCACCGACACGAAGTCGCCGGACAGACGGTAGTTCGTGCGGCCCACCTTGAGCTGGCCGAGCATCGTCGACATCCCCGTCGACGGGTCGATGCGCCAGTAGGTGCCGTCGTAGGCGCCGCCGACGAGCACCTCGGCCGACGGATCGAGCACGCCCGCAGGCACGTAGGTGAGACCGACGAAGCTGTGGCTGCCCGGCAGCATCGAGATGAGCGTGCACGCGGCGGACGACGTGTCGATGCGGAAGAGCGCGGTGTTCGTCGTGCCCACGAGCACGCCGTTGGCGTCCACGGCGACGTCGGTCATCGAGTGGTCCGGCGGCGCGCCGGCGGCGAAGGAGAACGTGCCGACGTTGCGCAACGTGTTCGTACGCGGGTCCACGGCCCACAGCACGGAGCTCGAGTGCGCATACACGAGCGTCATGTCGAGCTGCGGACCGCTGTCGCGGATCGGGATCACGCCGCGGTCCACGACCTCGCCGACGTCGGTGGCGCCGCCGGCGTCCACGGCGGGGCTCGACGCATCGGGGTCCGAGATGAAGCGCGAAGGCTCCGAAGAGCACGCGGCCACGCACGCCATCACCAGCATCGTCGTTCGTCGGGCGATCACGGCGCGCACGCTGTCCGAAGGCCTCGGCCTTGGCAAGCGCCGCGGTGCGCGGGGTCACCGTCGCAGATGCAACATTCCCGCAACGATCGTAGGGTGCGAGGGTGCGCCCGGCACTGCCACGCCGGAGCGCTCGCGCGCCAGTTCCTGCCAGGAAAAGATGCACCGGTTTTTGGGAAATCCCCGAGCGGACGTTTATGGAGTGGGTGTGCACCCCTCCATCCGCTCGTTCGGAGCTCTGATCGCAGTGCTCTTCGCGCTGCTCCTCCCGTCGGCCGCGCAGGCCGAGGGCGGCATCCGCAAGGGACCGTGGCTCATGGCGCCGCGCCCCGGCGCGATCACGGTGATGGTCGAGCGCGACGCCCCCGGCGCGGTGCTGGTGCGCGCGTGGCGCGTGGCCCCCGAGGGCGTGTCCGTGGGCGCGCCCATCGAGGTGCGCGACGAGGCGCGGGTGCAGCTCCACGAGGTGCTCCTCGAGGGCCTCGCGGCGGGCGTGCGGTACCACTACCAGGTCAGCGGCGAGGGTCTCACCACCACCGAGGGCATCTTCAGCACGGCGCCGCAGCACGCCGACTCGTTCCGCTTTCTCATGTACGGCGACACGCGCTCGAGCCCGTCGACGCACGCCGCGGTCGTCAACGCGATGCGCCGCGAGGGCGCCGACTTCGTGGTGCACACCGGCGACCTCGTCGCCGACGGCCGCGTCGAGCGCCAGTGGACCGACTTCTTCGCCGTCGAGCGCGACCTGCTGCGCGACACGGTGTTCATCCCGGTCATCGGCAACCACGAGCTGCGCAACTCGTCGCGGCAGGGCATCGAGAATTTCCGCCACTACGTGAACTGCCCGCCGCCGGACGCGCCGCGCCCGGAGCTCGACTACGTCGTGCGCTTCGGCAACGTGCGCATGATCCTCGCGAACGCCTACGACGACTGGTCCGCCGAGCCCATGCGCACGTGGCTCGAGGACCACCTCGCCCAGGAGCGCCGCGAGGGACCCGACGACTTCCTGCTCGTGATCACGCACTGGGGCATGCACTCGTCGGGACCCCACGGCGAGAACCGCGGGCTGCGCGCGGCGGGGCTCCCCGACCTCTTCCGCCGCTACCATGTCGACCTCGTCGTCGCGGGCCACGACCACGCCTACGAGCGCGGCGAGGAGCGCGGGCTCCACTACATGGTCACCGGCGGATCCGGCGCGCCGCTCTACGCCCAGCGCATTCCCCGCCCGTACACCCGCTTCTTCTCGTCGCAGCACCACTACGTGCGCGTCGACGCCGACGGCGAGAAGCTCGAGTTCACCGCGCTGCGCCCCGACGGAACGCTCGTCGACCGCTTCACGCTGCGCCGCCCGCGCTCCCGCAACCGCGCCGCCGCGGTGACGTCCACCGTCGTCGAGCACCCGGTGGTCCTCGCGAGCGCGTCGACGGTGTCGTCCTTCGAGACGCTGTCGTCGGGACGCCGCCTGCACGCTCGCCGCCACCGCGAAGGCGCCATGAAGCCGCGCCGGTTCCGCACCCGCGACCGCAGCCGGTGGCACCGCCGCACGCGGACGCTGCCCGTGCATCCCTCGCTGCCCGAGCCCGAGCTCGTGAGCGCCGACGAGCTCCTCGAGCCGCCGCCCGCGCCGGAGGACGTCATCACGCTCCCAGTGCCGGTGATGCCCTCGGCGGCCATTCGCTTTCCGCACCCGCAGCTCCGCCCGAGCCCGTGGCACGGCGTCGAGACGCACGGCGACCTCGGCGTCGGGCTCCTCGCCCTCGGCCTCTGCGCCGCCGGCCTCCGCGGATCGCGCCGCCGCGACCCGCGCTGACCGCTACTCCGCGTACATCTTGATGCCCGTCGCCGCCGCGAAGGACAGGCGGTGCGCCTCGTCCCAGTCGGGGTGGCGCACCATCACGTGGCCGTCGGAGAGCAGCGTCTGCTTCCAGTCACGACGGTGCGTGCCGGGGCGCAGCAGGCGCTCCTCGACGCACCAGCGGCCGGCGTCGCGGAGCCACGCGCCGAGACCCTCGATGCGCGTG
>CAIMWA010000174.1 GCA_903845045.1 uncultured delta proteobacterium
CAATGAGAAGCGTCCCCACGATCCTCGTCCTCTCCGCGCTCGGCGCCGCCGCCTGCGCCTCGAACGGTGGCAGCCTCAACAACATCTTCGCCGCCGGCGCGACCCACGACAGCGCCACCGCCGTCGACGTCGGCGTCCCGACGGACTCCCCCTCGACGGACACCGGCGTCCTCGACGCGGGAACCGATCAGCGTGACGCCAGCGGCACCGACGCCGTCGTCAAGCCCGACGTGGTCCCGGGCGACGTGGTCGCCAGCGACGCGCCCGCCAGCGACGCGCCCGCGAGCGACATACCGACGAGCGACGTGCCGACGAGTGACTCGGGGCTCGACGGGGCCACGGGCTCCGACGCCGCGACGGCCGACGCCGCCGCCGACGCCGGTCCTGGCAACCCCTGCGCAGCGGGCGCGATCATCAACCTCTCGACGGCGGGCACGGTCACCGGAGCGACGACCCGGTACGTCGGCAACGACGACGCCGTCCCGGCGACCGGCGGGCTCACGCCGACGTGCCGCACGCCCGGCCATCAGGTGGTGTTCCAGTACACCGCGCGGACGGCGAGCCACCTGCTCGTGAGCACCGCGGACATGGCGACGACCTTCGACACCGTGGCCTGGGCCACCGACGCGTGCGCGTCCACCGGCGTCGAGCTCGGCTGCGACGACGACTTCAGCGGCTCCATGCCCGCGCTCGCGTCGCGCTTCACCACCGCGACCATCGTGCGCGCGGGCGCCACGGTGTTCATCGGCGTCGGAGGATACTCGACGAACCACGGCGCCTTCGGGCTCACCGTGACCGAGGTGCCCGAGGTGGCGATCGGCGCGGCCTGCGACACCACCGGCACGGCGAACGCCTGCGCGACGGGCTCGAGCTGCCAGGGCACCGGCACCGCGGCCGTGTGCGTCGCGAACGGCGCGAGCGGCGGCCTCTGCCGCACCGGCACCGGCGCCACCGCCTGCGACACGGGGCTCGTCTGCGGAATCAACGGCACCTGCGTGACCGCCATCGCCGTGGGCGCGGCGTGCAGCCCGACGTCGGCTCCCTGCGCGACGGGTTCGGCGTGCATCGCCATGGTGTGCGTCGCCGACGGCGCCGCGGGCGGACACTGCCGCACGGCGGCGCCCGCCTGCGCGACGGGCCTCGGCTGCAGCGGTGATCCCACGGACCCGACGACGCGCTGCCGCGCCACCGTCGCCGTCGGCGGCGCGTGCGACCCGACGCGCGCGATGAACGTCTGCGCCACGGGCTACGTCTGCCTCGCGGGACCGACCGCGGGCACGAACACCTGCCAGAATCCGCCCTACGTCGAGTCGGCGCTCCCGTCGCCGACGTGGATCGACGCCTGCGCGACCGGCGGAACACACGTCACGCTGGTGGCGGACTCCGGACGCGACGACAACCACGTGGCGGCGGCCATCGCGCTCCCGTTCGCGTTCCAGTTCGTGCGCACGGCGGTGACCACGGTGTGGCCGGACACCAACGGCTTCGCCCAGTTCGGAACGGAGCCCGGCGACAACACCGGCGGGACCGGAACGTTCCCGTCGACCGGCGACGGCGCGCTCGTCGCGCCCTTCTGGGACGACCTCGTGCTCCGGGACCCGGTCGCTCCGTCCACCGCCGAGAGCCTCTGCGTGCGCACCGTCGGCACGGCGCCGAACCGACAGTTCGCCATCGAGTGGCTCGACGCCTATCGATACACCCACATGGCCACGCACCTCACCTTCGAGGTGGTGCTGACGGAGACCACGAACACCGTGGACTTCATCTACAACACGCTGACGGGCACCGGCGCCGACGCCACCTTCGTGGACGGCTCCAACGCCGCCGTCGGCCTGCAGAGCGACATGGGCGCGGTCACCATCGCGCACACGGGCACGGTCTCGACGAGCACCGGCATCCGCTTCACGCCGCGCTGATTCCCTTCACGCACGCTCCGGCTGCGGCGGACCGAAGGGTCGCGCCGCAGGCCGGACTCAGCGCGAGACGCTGACCCGCACGGGCTCCGACGCGATGCCGTTGGCCACCACGACGAGGTCGGCGTCGCCGGTCTCCGCCGTCGCCGGAACGTCGAACCACGCCTCGCTCGGCGCGCCGCGCGCGATGGAGTAGCTGGTGAACCCGTGGGTCCGCGCGTAGGCGACGTGTCCGGTGGCGCGATTGCGGAGGCGCACCAGCGGATAGTTGGTCGCCGCCTGGGCGTCATCGCCATAGGACACACCCGACGACAGGCCATGGAGCTGCTGTCCGCGCACGCGGTAGCTGCGTCCGCGGGTCAGGTGCGCGAGGGCGTCGGACGCCTCGAGGGACGGCGCGGAGTCGTCGTTCGCCCGCTGCCCGGCGGCCGGGCGATAGAGCTCGACGTCACCCGAGAAGTTGGTCTCGAGCACCTCGCCGGTCGGCAGAAGCAGCAGGTTGATGTTGTATGAAGAGTCCAGCGACGTGTCGGCCGGGCGGGCGACCTCGGTGAGGGCGCGTCCGTCGAACTCGAAGAAGTGCACCGGCGTGTTGAAGACGCCCCAGCTCGCCGCCACCAACACGTTGCCGTTGGGCAGCAGCGCCGCCGGGCCGTCGGCCTGGGTGAGCTGCCCTTCGCCCGCGATGACCGGAAAGTCCGGGCCCGCCCGCCACGTGCCGCGACGCGTGTCGTAGACGGCGGTGTGCCCGGTCGCTCCGGACTGGAACACGGTGCCATCGGGACGCAGCATCGCCGGTCCGACCTCCCAAGACCCGGAGCCGTCGGCGTTGGTGTCGGCAATCGGGGAGACGGTGCTCCCGGCGCTCGCCCAGACGCCCGCCCGCTGCCCGCTCGGTGCCGTGAAGATCTCGGAATTGGTGAGGTTCGCGAAGTTGTTCGAGTCGACGGTGAGCAGACGACCGTCGGGGAGCAGCGTCCAGCCCTCTTCGTCGAAGATGTCTGCCTTGCCCGTGGCCGAGAGCGACGTCCAGGTGAGCGTCGTCGGGTCGAGCACGGCCATCTGCGTCGAGCAGCAATTGGCGAGCACGAAGCGGCCGTCGGCGAGCACCACGCTCTGCGCATCGCCGATTGTCTGCCAGCCCGGCGGCCCGGCGACGGCGGTCCACGTGTTGCGGGCCGGATCGAAGATCGCGCCCTGCGTCTGCCACGTCGGAACGAACGCCTGGTACTCGCCGCCCATGATGATCACGCGGCCGTCGGGCAGCACCGCCGAGGCGAAGTACAGCGGGGCGTAGCCGTTCGGCGTCGGGGGCAGCGCCGTCCAGGTGCCATTGAGGTACGAGCCGTTGGCGTCCGGCGTCAGGCGCCACCAGTCGCCGCCGACGTTCGCGAGGTCCTGCACGAGCACCGAGCCGTCGGTGAGCAGCATGGAGAAGCCCGCGGCCACGGTGGAGGGCGTGTTCGGGAGCGTGCTCCAAGTGCCCGATCCCTGTCCGCCGCCGTGCTGTCCGGCGCCGCGACCGGCGGGATAGACGCCCGGCCGGATCGGCGGCAATCCATGACCCAGCGACGATGCCGGCGCGGTGATCGCCGATGATCGGGAGCGCGTCGAGGAGTCCTGCGAGGGCGCGCCGACGCATCCCGTGGCGAGAGCCGTCATGAAGCACAGACCGTAGCTACGCATGGAAAACTCCTCCGCGGACGCGCTCCCCGCCGTCGGTCCGAAGCAGCCCGCGCTTCGCCGACATGTGGGTATTGCGCAACCGTGTCGGCGATTTCGGGTCGGCCGTCAAG
Source organism: uncultured delta proteobacterium (assembly GCA_903845045.1). GTDB lineage: Bacteria > Myxococcota_A > Polyangia > Polyangiales > SCUS01. Next base: position 3,710 of record CAIMWA010000174.1, read on the forward strand.
CGGCGGCGCGGGCCCCCGCAGCGGACGAGCTGCGAACCTCGCAGGTCACGCGCCCGGAACGACGGAGACGGCGAGGCTGAAGCGCCCCGGTCCATCTTGCCCCGCGACGGCGATGAAGATCTCGCGGGACGCCGCCCCGCTGTTGGTCCAACGGAGAACGTTGCTGTCCGGCGGCGTGCCGGTGGGCAGCTGGCCGGCGACGCAATCGGTGGCGGCGCAGCCGTCGTAGAGCATGACCGTCGGGATGTACGTCAGGGCGTCGGGTGCGGCGGTCACGACGAGCGTGTGCGCCACCGGGACCACCACCCGATACCAGAGTGGACCGACGCCCGCCGGCCTGGGCAGCAACGAGCACGCCGGGGACGGATCGTAGGTCGTCGGGAAATAGGGATCCTCGTGCGGGCGCAGGTCGCCGCTGACCATGCTGAGGGCGGTGGCGCAGGTGGCGTTCGTCGGCGTCGTGACGAAGCGCGCGGTCATGCTCAGGTGCACCGTACCGAGGCTGGCCGGGTCCCTGGCGAGGTCGAGGACGCCGACCACGACGATGTACGATCGCGGCGCCGCGGAGTCGTTCACGAGCCGTGCGACGGCCGGATAGACGAGATCGCCCACGCCGGTGCTCGACCGAAAGGCGCACGTCGTGGACGCGCAATCGTCGAAGAACGACATCGACGTCTGCACGTAGTGATCGTTCCGCGAGGTCAGCTCGACCGTCGCGTGCGCCGGCACCACGACGCGGACCACTTGCGGAAAGGGGGAGAGGTCGGAGCCGCCGAAGCATGTCGGAACGGAGACCGGCGCGAAGACGCTCGTGAAGACGGCATCGGTGTTGACCACGAGCTCTGGCGCGCTCGCGCACGCCTGCGCGTAGGTGCCTCCATCGGCCGGCGCCTGCGGCGGAGCGTCGGTGGCGCCGGGTGCATCGGACCCGACGATGCTCTCGTCGTACACGGGAAAGCCCGCGTCGGACGGCGGCGCGTAGGTGTCCGCGGCGACCGTCGCATCGAGGACCCTCGCCGCATCGGCCCCAGCATCCACCGGAGACACGGTGGTCCCGCAGGCCGCGAGGGCCGTCGTGAGCATGGCGGCGAGGGCCAAGCGCGTGGCGAAGAACTTCATGGCGAGCCCATTTCGGTGTGGGAGTGTCTCTTCAAGCGTCCCCGCACCATCCTCGCACGGACTCGCGAAGCTGCGCCAG
>CAIMWA010000175.1 GCA_903845045.1 uncultured delta proteobacterium
CCCGCCGAGGTCGTGGGCGAGGGTGCGAAGGTCCAAGCCGCCGTCGGTGCCCGCGTCGCCCGTGGCCGGCGTCCCGGCGTCGCCGCTGCCGGGCGCGCGTGGGGCGCGGCAGAGCCCGAAGAGGTCGCCGGCGCTTCGGACGCAGACGAGCCCCGCGCGGCAGCTCGCGGTGTCGCCGCAAGAGCCGCCTTCGAGGGCGTCGCCCGCCGTCGCGCAGGTGCCGCCGGGGCTGCAAAACAAGCCTGCGGCGCACTCGCCGGTGAGGGCGCAGGTGCCCCCCGCGACGGTGGTGCCGCGGAAGACGCAAAGCTGCTGGCGCGCGTCGCACGACAGGGTCTCGCGGCAGTCGGCGCTGCGCGTGCACGCCGTACCCAGGGCGCCGCCGGGAGGGGCCGCGCCGCTGTCGTCACCGAAGAGGCCGTCGAGGCACGCCGGGGCGAGGAGCCCGAGCGCGAGGAGCAGTGGAGTGCGGCGCATGCGCGAACCTTTCCCGGGAGGAGCCCGTCGCCCCTGCGCCGAGCCTACACGGCGCGGCCCCTGGGGCGCACCGTCCCGCCTCGAATGAACCGCCATTCAGTCGACCGCGGGAGTGCGGTATCACTTCGGGCATGAGCACCGTCCACCACTACCGTTCGAACCTGCGGGACACGCGCTTCAACCTCTTCGAGTTCCTCCGCATCGACGAGCGCGTACTCGGCCGCGGGGCGTACGCGTCGCTCGACGCCGAGACGGTGTGGGAGTCGCTGCGCCAGCACGAGCGCACGTGCACCGAGGACCTCGCGCCGTCCTTCGCCGCGACCGATCGCGAGCCGCCGGTGCAGTCGCCGGAGGGGGCCGCGATGCTGCCGGCGGCGCTCGTGCGCTCCATGGATGCGTACTACGAGGGAGGCTGGCACCTCTTCGAGGTCCCGCAGCACCTCGGCGGCGTGGGCGCGCCCCCGTCGGTGATCTGGGCGGCCTTCGAGGCGGTGGCGGGGTCGAACCCGGCCGCGGCGTTCTATCTGTTCGGCAACTTCATGGGCCGCGTCATCGACCGCCTCGGAACGCCGTCGCAGCGGGCGCGCTACCTCCCGCAGATGATTCACCGGAAGTGGGGCGCGGCGATGGTGCTCACCGAGCCCGACGCGGGCAGCGACGTCGGCGCCGGGCGCACGTCCGCGAAGCACCTTCACGACGACGTGTGGGAGATCAGCGGCACCAAGCGCTTCATCACAAACGGCGACTTCGAGCCGTCGGAGAACATCGTGCACCTCGTGCTCGCGCGCCCCGAGGGCGCCGAGGGCGGCACCAAGGGCCTCTCGATGTTCATCGTCCCGAAGTTCTGGGTGAACGAGGACGGCTCCCTCGGCGAGCGCAACGGCTGGCGGTGCACGAAGCTCGAGAAGAAGATGGGGCTCAAGGCGAGCGCCACCTGCGAGATCACCTACGGCGGCGACGTGCCGGCGCGCGGGCTGCTCGTGGGCGAGGTGCACGACGGCATCCGGCAGATGTTCCACGTCATCGAGAACGCGCGCATGGCCGTGGGCATGAAGTCCATGTCGACGCTCTCGACGGCGTACCTGAACGCCCTCGCGTACGCCAAGGACCGCGTGCAGGGGCCGGCCCTCGAGCGCGCCATGGAGAAGACCTCGCCGCGCGTGGCGATCATCGAGCACGCCGACGTGCGCCGCATGCTCATGCTCCAGAAGTCCCACGCCGAGGGCATGCGCGCGCTGGCGCTCTTCGTGGCGTCGCTGCAGGACGACATCGAGCTCGCCGGCGGCCACGGCGAGGACAAGGCCCTCGACCGGCTCAACGACCTGATGCTGCCGCTCGTGAAGGGCTTCTGCAGCGACCGCGGCTACGAGGTGCTCGGGTCGTCGCTGCAGACCTACGGCGGCGCCGGCTACGTGATGGACTTCCCCATCGAGCAGTACATCCGCGACCAGAAGGTCGACTCGGTCTACGAGGGAACGACGCACATCCAGTCCCTCGACCTGTTCTTCCGCAAGGTCGCGCGCGACGGCGGCCAGACGCTCCAGGCGCTCTGCGCGCGCATCGCCGAGACCGCGCACGGCACCGAGGGCGGCGACGACCTCGCGGCCGAGCGCGCGGCCCTCGCAACGGCGCTCGAGGACCTCACGTCGATCTACACGAGCATGCTCGGGAAGGTCGGCGAGTCGGTGCAGCACGTGGGCATGCAGGGCAACCGCATCCTCCTCGCCACCGCCGACGTCGTCATCGCGTGGCTTCTCGTGCGGCACGCCGCCGTCGCGCTCGCCAAGCGCCCCGCGGCCACCGGCGACGACGCCGCCTTCTACGACGGCAAGGTCGCCTCGGCGCGCTTCTACTGCCGTGAGGTGCTCGCCGGCGTGACGGCCGCGCGCGCCCTCGTGGAGCGCTCGTCCCTCGACCTGCTCGCGCTCTCCGCCGACGCGTTCTGATCCCCTAGAAATCGAAGAGACGGCCCTGCCGCGTGGGCCGACGGAACGGGCTCGGCGCGTCGTCGCCGGGCTCGCCTTCGGCGTATCCGAGCCGTCGGCACTGGGCCTCGAAGAGCGCGCGCACCGCCTGCCAGCGCGGTCCTTCGCCGCGCATGCGGTCGCCGAAGGCCGACTCGTTGTGCTTGCCGCCACGGAGCTCGACGATCGCGTGCTCGATGCGCTTCGCCCGGTCCGGCAGCGCCTCGGCGATGCGCTCGAGGAACACCGGCTTCACCTCCTTCGGCAGCCGCACCATCTGCATGAAGGCCGTGCGCGCCCCCGCGACGCGGGCGTCCGTGAGCACCTTCGCCACCTGGTCGTCGTTGAGGCCCGGGATCACCGGTGCCACCGCGACCCCGCACGGCACTCCCGCCTCGGTCAGCACCCGCAGCGTCTCGATGCGCCGCGCGATGGACGACGCCCACGGCTCGATGGCGCGCGCCATCGCCTCGTCGGCGAAGGGGATGCTCACGAACACCCGGGCGGCACCGTGCTTCGCGAGCTCCCCGAGGAGCGCCGCGTCGCGTTGGGCGAGGGCGCTCTTGGTGATGATCGCCACGGGGTTGCGGTAGGCGGCGCACACCTCGAGGCAGCCTCGCGTGAGTGCGTAGGAGGCTTCGATGGGCTGGTAGCAGTCGGTGTTTCCCGAGAAGCACACGAGCTCGCCGCGCCATGACGGACGGTCGAAGGCCTCGCGGAGCAGCTCCGCCGCGTTGGTCTTCACGACGATCGTGCGGTCGAAGTCGGTGCCGGCGCCGAAGCCGAGGTACTGGTGCGACGGGCGGGCGTAGCAGTACGCGCAACCGTGGATGCAGCCGCGGTACGCGTTGACGCTCCAGCGAAACGGAATGTCCGGGCTGTCGTTCTCCGACAGGATCGAGCGGGCGCGCTCCTCGAAGAGCTCGAGGCGCGCCGGCGGGGGCTCGTCGAGGTACTCGACGGCGGTGCTGTGCCAAGGGTTCGGCGGATTCTGCACGGGGCGCGGCATCGGGGGACATCGGGCGCGCGCGGGGGTACGCTTGCGGCACTCCATGATGCGACGACTCTCGCCCGCGTGCCTCCTCGCTCTGGCGCTGTCTCTCGGCGGCTGCTTCGAGCCGTCGGTCGCCTGGGAGGCCGCGCCGCCGCAGATCGCGGGAGGGCCCCCCATGGCGGAGCACGACGCCATCGCCGCGTCGCGCCTCTCGACGTCGACCACGACGACGGTGGTGCGCTGGGCCGTGTGTCTACCGCTGCTCCTGGTCGGAGGCTGGTCGCTGTACTGGTGGCTGCAGCACCGCCGCCGCGCCGAGCTCGAGCGGAGCTTCGACGCCAAGGCCCCGCTCCGCGACGGCTTCGCATGGGTCCTCGGCCAGGTGGAGCTCGAGCCCGGCGATCGGGGGCCGGCGATCCGCGTCGCGATCACCCAGCGCGGCCGTCATTGGCGCGGGAAGAACGGGTGGTTCCACGACTGGAAGGAGACCTCGCGGGAGGTGAGCGTGCGCCCGTTCTGGGTGCGCCGCTTCGACGGCTCCCGGGTGCGCGTCGAGCCCGACGAGGGCGTGGCGTTGCATGACGCGCTGTCGCGGATGCAGCAGTCGTCGCAGTTCGACCGGGTGCGCTTCGCAGAGCTCGTCCCTGGCGAGGTCGTGCACGTGCGCGGAACCCTCTTCGGCGTGAGCCGCGCGCAGGACTCGGCGTACCGCGGAGGAGCCCCGGAGCCCGTGCTGCGGCCCTCGCGCGGAACGGTGATGGTGGTCTCCACGGAGCCGCCCGGCGCGACGTCGGAGCTGCGCGCGAGGCACCACAAGCGCTGGGTGCTCGCGGCGGCGCTGCTCGCGGTGGTCGTGCCCATGACGGTGTTTCCGACGGCGACGCTGCTTGCGTTCACGGGCGTTCCGGTGACGGCGACGCCGGTCGCGACGCGTCACTGGCAGCAGTGGGTGAAGCCCAAGAACAGCCCGGGATTCTGGGTGCAGCACTACGGCGTACGGGCCACGCGCACGCTCGAGGGCCGCACCCAGGTGCTCGCCGACGAGTGCGGCGGAACGACCTTCGAAGGCGTCCAGGGAGGCATGTTCCCGGAGCTGCCCTTCGTGGTGTCGCGGCTCTCCGACGACGTCGTGCAATTCGGCTACGGCCCGCAGCTCACCGACGGGCGCGCGGCGCTGCTGGCGCTCTTCGCGGTGGTGCTCGCGCTCGTGTACCCGATGGCGGCGCTTTCGGGGCGGCCCTGGTACGTGCAGCGCCGGGTGATCGACACCGGGGCGGGGCAGCTGCCAGTGCTCTACAGCACCGGCTGAGCGCTCAGCTCCCGGTCGTCGTGAACGGCACGAGAGCGATCATACGGCCGCGCGCGATCGCCGTGCGGATCATCCGCTGGTGCTTCGCGCACGCTCCGGTCACGCGCGGCGGAACGATCTTCCCGCGGTCCGACAGGAAGTACCGGAGCAGGTTCACGTCCTTGTAGTCGATGGTCGCGACCTTCTCGACGCAGAACTTGCAGACGCGGCGCTTGCTGCGCTTGCGCCACGCGATGTTCTCCGCAGCGACCTCTGCTGCGCCGAGCCGATCGCCCGCCTCGTCGTCTCCGCCCATCCGCCGCCGGTCGCTGTAGTCGTTCGCCACGTCGTCTCTCCGTTCGTCCGAGCGCAGAGTCGCTACACCAGCCCGGCCCCCCGCCGCAAGGGTCAGGAAGCGGGCTCGAAAGCGCAGCGAACGCCGAGATCGTAGTCGTGAAATGCCGGGTGCTGTCCCTCCCGGTAGGTCGCGCCGAGGCGCTCCGGCTGGTCGTTGTTGAAGCCCCCGCCGCGGGTCACGCGCGCCGATCCCTCGGCGGGTCCCGTCGGGTCGACCTGCGCGCCGGGAGCGTAGGCGCGCGCGTACCAGTCGGCGGTCCACTCCCAGACGTTCCCGGCCATGTCTTCGACGCCGAAGGGAGACGCTCCCGCGGGGTGCGTTCCGACGGCGCTCGGTCCCACGCCGCCGCAGCTCTCGGGACCGTGGGTCCAGTCGAGGGTGCTGCACGCCGAGGGCTCCTCGCTGCCCCAGGGCCATCGCCGGCCGTCGGTTCCGCGCGCCGCGAACTCCCACTCGGCCTCCGTCGGGAGCCGTCCCCCCACGAAGCGGCAGTACGCCTGCGCCTGCTGCCAGTCGATGCCCGACGCGGGTTGGTCGCCCGCCGGAGGGAGCGCTGCGGGGCGGGTGCAGGCGCCCGCGCGCACGCACGCGGTGTATGCGTCGACGGTCACCTCGGTGCGATCGAGGCAGTACGCGCGCAGGGTCACCGGGTGCTGCGGATGCTCGTCCTCGGACCCTTGGCCCGCCGGGCTGCCCATGGCGAACGTGCCCCCGGGGATGGGCAGTGCGCTCGTCGGGCAGCGGCCCCGGGGCGCGAGGGCCACGCCGCCGTCGGCAGGTGCGGCGATCTGCGTCCATCGGGGGCTGCGGTCGGCGGCGGGCGTGGCCGCGCGACGGGTGCCGAAGATGCACCCGCCGAGCGCGGCGGCGGTCAGGAGCGCGATGGATCGGGCGTGCGCGGAAGCCATCGCCGCGCACTGTAGCCCAACGGGGCGTTGGGCGAGGGGGTCAGTGCAGCGTGCCGTAGCCCAGCAGCCGCGACGCGTAGCGCGTGGCGTCGATGAGCCCGACGTAGTTGCGGAAGCGCGACACCGAGGTCGTCTGCTGCTGCGAGTCGGCCGGGTGCGCCGGCACGAGCTGGTGGTTCGCGTCGTACACGACCTCGACGGAGCCATCGGCGCCGTAGAGGGGCTGCAGCGTCGCGTCGCGGCGCACCGCGTAGGTGTCGACGAGCAGCTCGTTGGCGCGCGCGATCATGCGCGAGGCGATGCCGCGGTCGATGGTGACGTTGTCGACGACGTCGCGCCCGTACCGGCGGCCGACGTACGTGATGCCCGTCTCGGGGTTCGCGAAGCGCACGCGGTCGGCCTCGGGGACATTGACCTCCTCCGGCGCGCCCTCGGTCCAGATGCGCGTGCGGTGGATGGTGTCGAGGTTGCTGTTCAGCGACGAGAACAGCATCGAGTACACGACCACCGGGAGCTGCTGCCGATACCCGATGTCCGGGAAGAGCAGCTGCGAACCCGACGGGAGCAACGGCTGGGCGTTCGGCTGCGCCGTGGACGGCACCGTCCAGAGCGGCAGGAGCTGCGGCTCGAGCGCGGGCAGGCCGGACGTACCGCCGCCGGGCACCGTGGGCACGTGCATCGCGACGGTGTCCCAGTCCTCCGAGAGCACGCCGCCGAGCAGGCGGTCGAAGGCCTCGGGCATGTCGGTGCGGAAGTTCACCTGATACTCGCGACCGTCGAGGAAGAGCGACCGCGAGATCGACGAGAACGTCGGGCGCGTGTCGGTGAGCATGATCGCCGCGATGGGCTTCTCCGGGTACGAGCCCGCGTGCTGGAGGTACGCGGTGTAGTTCCACGAACCGCCTGCGTTCATGTCGTACTGCTCGCCGATGAAGCGGCCGTCGATGACGCCGATCTCGAAGGTCGGCGTGCCCGTGGCGCCGGTGTCGAGGGCGTCGAAGAGCTGACGGCGGCCCGGGAGGCGGCCGTCCATCACGGCGAAGTCGCCGACCTCGGGGCGCAGCAGCACCTTCGCGAAGAAGTCGAAGATCTGCGGACCCACCACGAGCAGCGGGCGCATCCAGTTGTCGTCGCGGGTGACGCGCTGGTACGTCGCCGGGCTGAACGCCGAGCTGTAGTACGCAGCGTCGCGCGCGACGGTCCAGTGGTAGCCGCGCAGCGTGCGGAAGACGCCGCGCGCGAGGTTCGCCGGGATCATCCAGTCCTGGTACTCGCGGTTGGTGCGCCGGAAGTACATGGTCGGGTACGTCAGCTCGTACTTGCGGATCATCGACTGGGCGACCTCGTACACGTCGGCGCCCTGGTCGAAGTAGTTGATGTGGGGGTAGCCGGTGCCGATGTCCCAGGCGACGCGGTAGCCCCACCGGAGCTGGCCGCCGCCGGTGCGCGCGGAGCCGACGGTGCGCCACATCGGCGACTCGTTCTGGGCGCCAGGACGCGCGAGGCTGGTCTCGAAGTCGACCATCGCGGCGTGGTCGCGCACGTGCTGGCGGCAGATCTTGCCGTCGACGAGGCGCCAGCCGTAGCGGGCCTTCTCGGCGTCGGTGGCGTCACGGCACTGCGACGGATCGAAGACCGCCATCTGCCGTGCGAGCTCCGTGTAGTGGATCGGAAGCACGCCGGTCTGCTCGAGCACCGGGTCGGTGTACGAGATCTGGTCGATCTCTCCGAGCTGCGACTGGAGCCGCGGCGCGAAGCGCTCCTGGTCGGCCACCGGGGTTCCCCCGCGAGCCGGGTCCGACTCCATCGTCTCGAGCACGCGCCCGTAGAGGATGCCCATCGCGTAGTGGTCGTAGGAGCCGATGCCGACGGTCTCGTCGAAGCGCTCCCACTGGTACTCCATCACCGACGTGTTGCCGAAGTAGTCGATGCCGGCGTGGTTGTTCTGGGTGTCGGCCACGCCGAGCTCGTCGTCCGACGGCGGATCGATGTAGCGGGGACCCATGCAGTTGTCCTGGTTCACGTCCGCGCTGCGGATGCTGCTGCAGTCGTTCACCGTGCAGACCGGCGTGCACGACCGGGTGGCGGCGCCCTCGTGCGTGCGCAGCTGCCAATACTGCGGGTTGTAATTCATCGAGTCGTAGCTCGACACGGGCAGGTGGTAGAGCCCCATGCTGTGCCCGATCTCGTGCACGGCGATGCCCTTGTAGGCCTCGATGCGCAGGTCGTTGAAGATCCGCCGCGCGCGCTCGGCGGGGGTCACCGCCGCGTACTTGCGCGCGAAGAACCGCGCGACACCCTGCAGGTCGACGCTGCCGATGACCGCCGGCGCGCTCATGTCCTGGAAGCAGAAGCCGCGCTGCTCGAGGCGGCTCATGAGCGAGCGCCACGTCCCGTCGGCGGTCTCCGGGTCCATGCCCCGAAGCGGCGAGGCCTGCTGCAGAAGCGCGGGCGTGCGGGCCGAGTGCGGATCGAAGCCGAGGTTGGCGAGCCAGTGCTCGTCGATCATGTCGGCCTCGAGCGTCGTGCCGCGCACCTGGGAAGCCGCGGCGTCGACCCGAGCCGCGGTCTCGCTGGTCCCGGGCTCCTGCGGCGCCGTGGTGAGGAACATCGCGTCGTGGAGCTGCAGCGCCGCCTCGGCGGTCTGCTGCACCGGAACGCGCATGCCGAGGTCCTGCGCGGCGTTGGCGCCGTTGACGGCGCGCGTGCGGGCGGTGAGCTCCGCCTGGGTGAACGCGCTCCGGGGCTGCCCCGCGGGGTTGCGAATGCGCTGGGCGAAGCGCTGCGCTGCGGCGCCGCCGGTGTAGTCGGCGAGGTCGAGCTCGCCGAGCGCGAGGAGGATGTAGTCGCGCTGCTGCGCGGCGGCGTAGTCGACGGAGCGGCCCATGTTGGTGCCGCCGTTGGAGACGATCTCGCCGGTGAGCGGGTCGTAGCCCCAGTGCGCGATGCCGCCGAAGGGCGCCCGCGTGCGGCCCGGGAAGTACGTGATGTGGTTGTAGCGGACGTCGCCGAGCCGGGCGCTGTAGCCCACCTCGCGGCACGCCGTGGAGTCGTCGCGGCGCACCGGGTTGTGGCAGATCACCACCGCCGGGCCGTTGATCGCCTTGGGCTGCGGAGCGAGCCACGCGCCGTCGCCCTGGGCCACGTCGGTCCCCTCGAAGAACTGCTGGTGGCAGGCGTCGCGCGCGCCGCCGGTGCGGCGGCACTCCACCTCGCGGGCGTTGGCGACGGCCGCCATGACCGCGCGGTTCCACGAGTCGACGATGTCCTCGGAGGCGCCGTGCACGTAGCTCCCAGCGGAGACCTCGGCGTCCGTCGGAAGGCGGTACGTGTCGTTGCCCTCGGCGCCGGGCACCACCACGTGGTCCTGCATCTCCGGGAGCATCTCGTTGTTCGTGTAGTAAGGGATCGGGCGCACCGCGCGCTGGCGGTAGGGCAGCGTGCAGCGCTGCATCACGAGGTCGCACTGCGAGCCCGCGACGGCGGCGTTGGTGGTGGCTCCGCACGCGTCGGCGGTGCCGTCGTTGTTGGCGTCGGTGTTGTCCGTGCACGCCACCGCCGGCGACAGGTGCGACTGCTGCCACACGTTGTGGATCATCGCGTAGTGGTGGAGGTTCGCGTCGGTCTGGCCGTAGCCCTGGTCGTAGCCGTTGCGCGTCGCGCGCGGGCCGCCGACGAGGTCGTAGGGCTGGCGCGTGAGCTCGAGCGGCTCGAAGTCACGGTCCACCACGCGGCGGAACGACGTGCGGATCACCGTCTCCTGCGGCGCGCACGAGTACACCGGGCCGTTCGCGAAGAAGTTCGCGATGAGGCACGTCGGGATGGGCTCGCCGAAGGCGTAGGAATTCTCGGGGTTCACCAGCCACTTGGAAGTCACGTCCATGTAGCCGCCGGGGTGGTTGCGCGGGTTCGTCGCGGCGACGCACGCGCCGGTCGCGGGGTCGCGCACCATGCCGGCGGTCATCTCGCAGAAGTTGCTCGCGTCGGGGGCCGCGGGGTTCGTCTCGGTCCACGCCACCGGCGAGAACGAGAGGTCGCCGAACACCGAGCCGTACCAGACCCAGGTCCAGTCGGGGTTGTCGATGAGGTTCCGGGACCAGTCGACGCGGATGTAGTCGCGCTGCGGCCAGAGCCGGTCCGAGGTGTTCTCCTCGACGACGTTGATCTCCTCGCCGGTGGTCGGGTTGTACGCGCGGCGGATGTCGAACTGGCTGTCGATGCGGTACGCGGCGACGATGACGCCGAGAGCCGTAGTGCGCCCGGCCACCGGCCGCGCGTCGCTGCCCGCGACGTACTCATAGGACTTCCGAGCGATGAGGTACTCCTGCTGCACCTCCCAACGGATGCGGTCGACGTTGTCGTACGTGCCCACGGGCATGAGCGACTGGTCGGCGCTCGCGTCGACGACGAAGTTGTTGATGTAGAACTCCGGGTCGTCGGCGGTGTCGGTGTAGTTCGCACCGACGAAGAACGACTTGGGCAGCGCGTTCTCGTGCACGCGGTTGATGGGGGCGCGCTCCTGCGCGCAGTCCATGCCGCCGAGGGAGAGCGCCGCGAGGCACAGCGTCGCGAGCGATCGCCAGTTGGGACCGTGGGCCTTGTTCCGAGCCATAGGGGAGTTGCGCTCCTGCGAGGGGATTGGACGTTTCAGCACGCAGGCAGACGGCTCCGCCCGGCGACGCAGCCGCGCACGCTACTACGCCGCGCCCCCGCCGGGAACGCCTCTCGGGAAGGTCTCGACCGTTGAAGCGACCGCGAGAATTCAGGGGAACGAGACGTCGCCGCCGACGCGCTTGCCGTCGGCGCCGTAGCAGGCGAAGCGGAGCGTGCTGCCCGTCGCGCCGATCTGCATCCACGACACGGCGATCCCATCGCCCGCAGCGACCACCGACGGGAACGCTCCCACGGAGGCGCGTCCCTCGAGGGTGATCGGGGCGCCCATGGCGGTGCCGTCGGGGCGCACCCGCAGCAGCCGCGCCGACGGAGCCTCGTCGGCGATGCGCGTCGAAGCGACGGCGAAGGCGTTGCCCCACGCCGCGAGCGAAGGCTGGATGGACAGCGCGGTGCGGTCGCCGAGGAGCCGGGGAGCGATCGGCGCGCCCCCTTCGGCGAATCCCCCGAAGACCAGGCCGTTGCGCGGGGTGCCGTCGCCGGAGTCGACGAGGCCGTCCTCCCAGACCACGCTCGATGCGCCGGGGCCGTTGGCGGCTGCGGTGCTTCCGTTGAGTCCCGCGTGGGCGTCGAGGCGCGGCAGCGTCCCGGAGCGGCCGTCCGGGTACACCAGCGCCGCCTTGGTCTCGGCGCGCTCCGTGCGCGGTTCCGAATGGTTCCAGGCGTAGACCCACGCCCGCGAGGTCGGAGCCAGGCCCATCGTGCCCAGCACGATCTGATCCTGCGCGACCACGGCGGGCTCCCCCGCGGGGCGCCCGTCGAGGCCCATGCGCAGGAGCTGCAACGTGAAGAAGCGGTCGGGCGTGAGCGTCGCATACGCCACCCCGTAAAGGTCGTCCGCGACGGCGACGTCCGAGAGCAGCACGACCTCGCCGCTGCCCACCGGCGCGGGAGCTCCCTGCGGGCGGCCGTTGGCGTCGAGGCGCACGAACTCCGAGGCGAGGCCGTCCTCGCGCACGACGATCCAGCCGAGGCCGAAGCCCTGCGACGACCGCGCGAGGCGGGGACGCAACCGTACGCCGCCGCCGCGGGTGATGCGCACCGGGGCTCCACGCTTTCGCCCGCGGCCGTCGAGGCGGGCGAACCACACATCGGCGGTCTCGTCGTCGACGGCGGACCACGCCGCCGCGAAGCCGTCGCCATCGGCGACCAGCACCGGCGTGACCAGGAGCGTCGTGCCGAGCGCGCGCACGCCGCCGAGGGCCGCGTCGATGCCGGGGGGCGAGGCGCATCGGTCCGCGGCGCCGCACTGGGCGTCGGTGAAGCACGTCGCGCCGGAGCGTGCGCACGTTCCGCCGGCGAAATGGATGGCCGCGGGCGCCGGCCGATGCCGCACGTGGAGCGCAGCGCCGACGCCGAGCGTCGCGACGGCGGCGCCGACGGCGACGACCGCGCGGGCGAGGCCGGAGCGGCGACGAAGGAGCAGGAGCGTGAGTCCGACGATGGAAGCGGGCCGGCGCATGGGGGACCTCCAGGGAGGGACGTTAGCACCGCGCACGGAGGGCTGCGGCGAGCGGCGCACTCGGTGCTATGTAGCGCCCACGATGGAACAGCGGAGCGATGCGGCGCTGCGGGCGATGACCGACGACGGGTCCTTTCGCGTCGTGGTGCTGAGGACGACGGAGACGGTGCGCGCCATCGCCGCGGCGCAGGGCGTCCATGGCGACGAGGCGCGGTGGCTGGGTGAGCTCGTGACCGGCACCGTGCTCGTGCGCGAGACCATGGCTCCGGACCTGCGGGTGCAGGGCATCTTGCAGTCGTCGACGGGGCGTGGCGCGCTCGTCGCGGACTCGCACCCCGACGGCGGGACCCGCGGCCTCGTTCAGCGTCCGAAGGGCTCCGATCTCGCGTTCGGCGACGGCGCGATGCTCCAGATGATGCGGACGCTCCCTCGGGGCGGGGCGCAGCGCGGGGTGGTGCGCGTCGAGGGCGTCGGCGGGGTCTCCGCGTCGCTCATGGCGTACCTCCTCGAGTCCGAGCAGGTTTCGTCGGCCATCGCGGTGGCGACGATCACCGATGGCGGCGAGGTGCGCGCGGCGGGCGGCTACCTCGTGCAGATCCTGCCCGAACTCCAGGAGGCCCAGCTCGCGGCGATGACCGCGCGGCTCGAGCAATTCCCGCCGATGGAGCTGCTGCTGGCCGGCGACGACGCGGCGCCCGAGGCGCTGCTCGCCAAGCTCTTCGAGGGCATGGCCTACACGCGCCTGGCGGAGAGCGCGGTGGGCTACCGGTGCCGCTGCGATTGGGCTCGGCTGCGCTCGACGCTCTCGACGCTGCCCAAGGC
>CAIMWA010000176.1 GCA_903845045.1 uncultured delta proteobacterium
CATCCGCGAGGGCGCCCGGAGCCCGATCGGGCGACAGGCCGCGATTCGGCTGGCGGCGACCATCGCGCGCGGCGCCCGCGATCGTAGCCGCGACCAACAACCCGCCGTCAGCGACCAGCAGCGGCGCAACAGACCGCTACGAGAGCCACGCCCAGCGACGCGTCGCGGGAAATCGCTGAAGGAAACTGGACGCGAAGCGATCAGGGTGGCGGCGTAAGCGCGCCGGCATGCTGTCGAGACCAAGGTCACCGTCTGCGGCAATTGCGGCGCCGCGCTCCCGTCGAGGACCGGTCGCGGCGCGATCGTGTGCCCCTACTGCGGCCAGTCGACGTTCCTCGCGCCCACCGCGGCGGCCCCGAACCCCTACGCCGGCCCCGCGGCGAACCCCTACGACGACCCCGCGCCGGAGCGCCTCGACGTCGTCCCGTCGACGCACCATCAGCGCCTGCTCGCCGGCCCTGCGGGCGTGACCGAGGGCAGCGCGTTTCGTCGGGGTCCTTCGGCGGAGGCGGGCCGCGACGTGGCGCCGGCGGGGTGGGGCATGTGGCCCTCGGGCGCGACGGCGTCGAGCACCTACGGCGGGTCGTGGTCGCCGGCCGCGCTGTGTGGTCCGCCGAGGGTGTTCCCGCGCTGCGGCGACATCGGCGGCGCGTGGGCCCCGGGGCCGCGCACGAGCGCCGTCGAGTGGATCGAACTCGAGTATCCCCTCGACGTCCCCTGCGCCGCGCTGCGGGTCTACGAGACGAATCAGCCCGGGTCGACCTTCGCCGTCGTCGACGTCACCCGCGGCGAGGAGGTGCTGTACGAGTCGATCCCGTGCGCCGCGACCGGGGCGCAGGTGCTCGAGGTCGCCATCGCTCCGCCGCGCGCCATCCGTCGGCTGCGCGTCTACGTCGTCAACCCGGGCTGGGCCGAGATCGACACCGTCGGGCTCGTCTCGGCCGTCGCGCTGCCCGCGGAGGTCCTCGCCCGCGTCGCGCCGCCCCGTCGCGCGCCCGGCGCCGTCCGCGCGCTGCTCGCTGTCGTCGGCGTGCTAGCGGTCGGCGTCGTGCTCGCGGCGGTCACCCGCCGCCCCGACGCGCGGCCCGCGACGCCCCCGCGGCCCCTCGTCGCCGTCCCTGGCGCGTCGATGGCGTCCCTGCCCGTCGCGCCCGACGCGCTCTCGGCCCGCGGCGTGGTGTGGGCCGCCGGCGTGACGAGCTTCTCGTCGGAGTATTCCTCGGCGGCCAACGCGGCCGCGGGCGTGGTGGGCCCACCCGACGTGTACCCCCGCTACGGCGACCTCCACGGCGCCTGGGCGTCGGGCGCGCCCGACGGCGGAGGCGAGTGGATCGAGGTGCGCTTCGAGGCGCCGACGATGGCGCGGTCGGTGGTCTGGGCCGAGACCTTCAACCCGGGCGCGGTGGTGCGGGTCGATGACGTGAGCGATCCCGCGTCGCCCGCCGTGCTCTGGGAGGGTCGCGCCGACGCGCACGTCGACCCCGCGGCCGTGCTCGCGGAGGTGTCGCTGCCGGCGCCCCGGGCACTGCGCGCGGTGCGCCTGGTGCTCGACACGCGCCTCCGCCCGGGCTGGAACGAGATCGACGCCATCGGGCTCACGCCCGCGCCGTAGCTCCTCGCGCGGGGGGCGGGGACGGGAGTGGGGGCCCGATGTGACGGTAAATATGCAGGAAAACAAGGTGTTCCGAGACGAATCCCGGATCCCTGCCAATGGCCCGCCACGAAGGCCAGGTTGAACGCCTGCCATTGCCACGGGCGCATGCGCGCGCGCGCCACGACCCAGCGGTAGTCCTCGCCGCCCGGCGCGCAGCCGCCCTTGCGCGCGAAGTTGAGCGTGAGCCGCGCGCCCCAGAGCACGCTGAGCGCCGTCATCAGGTTGAGGCGCCCGCCGGCCCAGTGCGCCGGTCCCGCGAAGGCGGCCACGTACACCGGTGGCACCACGGACCAGATCCGGTCGGTCCACGAGTACTCCCGGGTCGCGATCGACAGCGCCCAGCAGGCGAAGGCCGTGAGCGCGAAGATGGAGGCCGGGAGCATGTGTTCGTGAGGCATCGTGATCGACACCTCCCATCCGGCGGGGCGCCAGCGTGGCGATCGGCGATGGGTTGCCGGGGGCATGACTGGCGTCAGGGGGCCGGGAGCCGTGTGGAACGGGACTTCCCGTCAACTCTCGACTCTCCTCGACACGTTACACCTTCCATTCGCGAGCGCGGACGCATCCGGGCGGCGCACGGAGCCCGCGCCGGCTGGCCCGAACTTCGCGAAGCATGCGATTTCGCGTAGGCTGCCTCGCGCTCGCGGAGCGAAGTGGAGCCCCCCCAGTGCCGATGGAGCGAGTCGACCTACAGTCTCGGGCGTTCAAGGCAGACCCGTACGCGGCCTACCGTGGGCTGCGCCGCGCCTCGCCGGTGGCGAGGGTCCGCCTCCCGGTGTTCGGCGAAGGGTACGCGCTGGCCCGCCACGCCGACGTCACCACCGGGCTCCGCGACGCGCGCTTGGCCAA
Organism: uncultured delta proteobacterium; assembly: GCA_903845045.1. GTDB lineage: Bacteria > Myxococcota_A > Polyangia > Polyangiales > SCUS01. The sequence goes on from CAIMWA010000176.1 coordinate 2,504, forward strand.
CGACCCTGCCAACGCGCCGGGCGCGCCCGACCCGCTCCGGGCCCGGTGGCTCCCGGCGGTGTTCCGTGCGGTGCGCCACAGCATGTTCTTCAGCGATGGTGCCGACCACCGGCGCCTGCGCGATCTCGTCCACGTCGCGTTCACGCCCGGGCGCGTGCAGGCGCTGGAGGCGCGCATCGCGGTGCTCGCCGAGGCGCTGCTCGACAAGCTGCCCGAGGGCGCGCCCTTCGATCTCATCGAGTCGTTCGCGTTGCCGCTCCCGCTGGCCGTCATCTCGGAACTTCTGGGGATTCCCGAGGCCGATCGCGGCGAATTCCGGCGGCGCATGGAGGGGCTCCTCGACTCGAGCCTCGGTCCGCTCCAGCTCGTCGCCAACGTCCCATCGGCGTTCCAGACGATGGCCTTCTTCCGCCGCCTCGTGGCGCGCCGCCGCGAAGAGCCGGGCGACGACCTCGTCTCGGCCCTCGTCCACGCGGAGTCCGAGGGGAGCCGCCTCAACGAGGACGAGCTCCTCGCGATGCTCTTCCTGCTCCTCTTCGCCGGGCACGAGACCACGGTGAACCTCCTCGCGACGGGCACCTGGGCCCTGCTCCGCCATCCGGGCGAGCTCGCGCGCCTGCGCGACGACCCTTCCGTTCTGCCCGGCGCCATCGAAGAGCTTCTTCGCTACGCGAGCCCCGTCGAGCAGGCGGGCGCGCGCTACGCCCGAGAGCCGATCAGGATGCACGGCGAGACGATCCCGACCGGCGCCATGGTGCTTCTTCTCCTCGGCTCGGCGAATCGCGACGAGGACGAGTTCGAGGCTCCCGACGTGCTGAACCTCTCGCGCACCCCCAATCGTCACGTCGCGTTCGGCCAGGGTCCGCACTACTGCATCGGCGCGCCGCTCGCTCGTCTCGAAGCGCGCGTGGCGCTTCCCCTCCTCCTGCGCCGCGCGCCGAACCTGCGCCTCGCGGTCCCGGCGGCGGCGCTCGCGTGGCGCGGCAGCCTGAACCTGCGCGGACTCAAGGCGCTGCCGGTCCAACGTTGAAGCGCCACCCGTGGGCCGCGCGCCCCGACGCATGGCTGCCATGCGCTCGTGGGGGTCGCCCATAGGCGTCAACCACGCTCCCTCGCGAGCATTTCGCGAATCCGATCGGCGCTCCGCGGCCGCGAGCGCTCTCTCGTGCGGCCGAGGTGCTCGAGGAACCTCGCGAGGAACTCGGCCACGTGCGCAGGGCGCGCCGGGATCGGCGAGCCGCAGAGCGTCTGCCAGAGGAACACCATGGCGCGCCAGATCTCGCGCACGACGGTTCGCTTGGGCGACGATGTGCCCTGCGCGGAGCATGAGCGCGACGTGACCGACGACTTCGGGGGGGAATAGGCTCGGCGGGTTCCGCGAGCCGACTCGCCACCTCGATGCCGAGAAGCCTCGTGCATATCCAGCAGTTTTGCCCGTTGTTGCCCGTGACGGCGGTCAACATCTAACCAGGGTCCCGGTCGATCGCACATCGCGGGAATTCCAGCAGATTCATCAACTGCTTACCTCATCGCCACCGTCCCTCCGATCACGCTTCACGGCAACGGCGCACCCAACGGAACCCACGCCGGATACGCGGCGCCCGCGCTCGACGCATCGCCGCCGGTGAGCGCGGCCGTGAGGTTGCGCGCGACGCCGCCCGCGGCATCGACGACGTACAGGTCGCGATCCTGTTGGAAGACGATGCGGTCTCCAGGGCCCCACGCCGGGTCGTTCGACTCGTTGCCCTCGATCGACGCATGCGCCGCCGTGACGACCGCCCCCGTCTCGCAGCCCGCCGGGAGCGCCGCGAGCGACCAGACGCGAAGGGACTGCGTGCCGCGACACCCGATGCCCGCGGCGATGCGGAGCCGGTCCGGCGACACCGCGGCGTTTGGAAAGACCGCGATGGGAAACTCGCCGCTCACCAGCGTACGCCGGTGCGTCCCGTCGATGCCGACGGACTCGAAATGGTCCACCGTCGCGAAGTACACGGTGTTCGGATCCCGTGCGAAGGCGGGATGTCCGTATCCCCAATCGCAGCAACCGCGCGCATACGGACCACGGGCGAGCACGCGATCGTTCGCGCCGGTCCAGTCGACGGCGTGCAGATCGAGGCCCGAGGCGTACGCGACGGTCCGGCGATCGGGCGCGACGGTACGCGCACCGCACCCGATCGCCAGCGACACGGTGATGACGGCCGTCGCCATCGTGCTCCTCGTTCTCGCGCGGGAAGGGCCCATGGGGCCGAGCGTACGTCGCCCATCGCGCGGCGCATGTAACCGCGCTCGTCACCGCGACGTAGGGGGCGACCAGAAGAACTGCGACCCGGCTGGGGGCGGTTGAAGGCCGGGATGTTCTCGAAGACGCGCTCCCCGAAAATGACACCACCGATCTCCCACGCCACCCTCCTCGAAGCGCCCCGCTCGATCCTCGGCGCACGGCGCCCGGCGCGGAGGGCCCGATGACGCTGCGATACCGGGTGGCGTTCGCGGTCGTCGCGTTGGCGCTGGCGGGGCGGCGCGCCGAGGCCCAGCAGCCCCTCGCGGAGTTCCTCGCTGCGGCGCGGCACGGCGGGTCGACGGAGGCGCGCGTTGCGGCGGCGCAGGCGCGGTCGCTGCGCAACGAGGCCCGGGGCCGGCTCCTTCCGTCGCTGTTGGTCACCGCCGGGTACACGCGCAACCAGCAGGACGTCGTCGTCACCATCCCGTCGGGACCCACGACGAGCACCCGCGCGACGATCACCCCGCTCGACCAGCTCGACGCGCGGTTCTCGCTCACTCTGCCGCTCCTCGACCTGGCCGCATGGTCGAACTACTTCGGCGCGAGCAGCAGCGCCGAGGCCGCCCGCGAGCGCTCGAACGCCACCGTGCTCGACGTGACGGCCAACGTCGTCACGGCCTACTACGCGGTGGTCGAGTCCCGCGCGGTGCGCGACTCGGCGGCGGCGGCGCTCGGAACCGCGGAGGAGAACGCCAGCGTGGTCGGGGCGAGGGCCGACGCGGGGCGCGCCTCGGTGGTCGATCGCGAGCGCGCCAACGCCGACGTCGCGCGGGCCCAGCAGACCCTCGCCGAGGCGACGCTGCAGTGCGGGCAGGCGGCGGAGAGCCTCTACGTCGCGAGCGGCGTGCGGCCCACGGAGGTGCGCGTCACGCTCGCCGACGACCTCGCCGGCGAGGCGCCGCTCGAGACGTGGACCGCCCGCGTCGCGGACCTTCCGTCGGTGCGCGCGGCCGCGCAGGACGTTCGCGCTGCGGAGAACGCCCGCGTCGCGGCGCTCGAGGGCCTCGTGCCGACGCTCGCGGCGACGGCCACGGAGCGCATCACCAACGCGTCGGGCTTCGGCCCCCGCGGACCTCTGGAGCGTCGGCGTGTCCGCCAATTGGAGCCTCGATTTCGTGCGTCCTGCGGCGGTGAACACGCGCAGCGAGGAGCTCGCGGTGGCCCGCGCCCGCGCCGACGGAGCCCGCCGCCTCGCCGAGAGCGCCGTGCTCGACGCGTGGAACCGTGTGCGCTCGCTCCTCGTGCGCGCCCGTGCCGCCCGCGCGGGCGAAGAGGCTGCGACGCGTGCGGCGGAGAGCGCCCGGGCACGCCTCGGCGCCGGCACCGGATCGCACCTCGAGCTGAGCCAGGCCGAGCGCGACCGCTTCGTCGCCGAGGTCACGCGCATCCAGGCCGAGGCCGAGCTCATCGTCGCGAGGCTCGCGCTCCGCGTGCGCAGCGGGTCCCCGGACCCCGAATCCTGGGGTCGCCGATGAGCGCGCCGGAAGCGGGGTCGCAGTCCATCGCGCCGCGGCGCAGCGCGGTTCGCGGCCGCGGCGGGCGGCTTCGGCTCATGGCCCTGCTCGCCGTGCGGATGATGTTCCACGATCGCTTCAAGCTGCTCGGGACGCTGCTGGGCGTGGTGTTCGCCGTGGTGCTCATGAACCAGCAGCTCGGCGTGCTCTTCGGGCTTCTCGACAAGAACACCATGCTCATCGACCACGCCGGCGCCGACCTCTGGATCGCCCCGGCGAACACCGTCTCGCTGGCCGCCGGGTCGCCGATTCCCTTCGCGACCGTCGCGCAGGCGCGCACCACGCCCGGCGTCGCGTGGGCCGAGCCGCTCGCGTACGGAGCCGCCATCGTGCGACGCCCCGACGGCGGCACCGAGCCCGTGACGCTCCTCGGCACGCAGCTCCCCCGCCGCGCCGGCGGTCCCTGGAACGTCGTCGCCGGCGATCCCGCGCGGCTTCGCGAGCCCGACACGGTGTTCTTCGAGGACGCGCAGCGCGCCAAGCTCGGCGGCATGAACCTCGGGAGCGTGCGCGAGATGTCGGGGCACCGCGTCGTCGCCGGCGGCTTCACCTGGGGCCTCTCGCCCTTCGGACCGCCCTACGCCTTCGCGGCCTACGACACCGCGCGCAACATCCTGCGGCTCCCCTCGGACCAGACCAGCTTCGTGCTCGTGGGCCTCGAGCCCGGCGCCGACCCCGCGGCGGTGCAGGCCGAGATCGCACGGCGTGTTCCGTCGCTCACGGTGCTGCGCCGCGACGCCTACGCGCACGCCATCGTGCGCTACCTGCTCGCCGCGCAGCTCGGCATCAGCTTCGGCACGTCGACGGCGTTCGCGATGATCGTGGGTTTCGTCATCGTGGCGCTCTCGATGTTCTCCGCCGTCGTCGACAACGTGCGCGAGTTCGGGACGCTCAAGGCCATGGGCTGCTCCAATTGGGACCTCGCGTGCCTGCTCTGGGTCCAAGCCGTGGTCTTCGCCTTCGTGGGCACCACCGTCGGGCTCTTCTTCGTGACCCGGGCCGCCGAGGGCATCCGCTCGGCGAACCTCTCGCTCGTGCTGCCGCGCTGGATCTGGGGCGGCTCCTACGGGCTCATGACCGCGCTCTGCATCGTGGCGTCGTCGCTGGCCCTCGCGCGCGTGCGCAACGTCGAGCCCGGGATGGTGTTCCGATGAGCCGGCTCACGCTGCGCGCCGAGGGCGTCACCAAGACCTACGGCACCGGCGCGGTGGCCATGCAGGCGCTGCGCGGCGTCGATTTCCAGGCGTCCGAGGGCGAGTTCGTGTTGCTCACGGGACCGTCGGGAAGCGGCAAGACCACGCTGCTCTCGGCGCTCGGCTGCGTGCTCAAGCCCACCAGCGGCCGCGTGATGCTCTTCGACGAGGAGGTCTCGGCGATGCGCGAGAGCGATCTCCCGCGGCTGCGGCTCGCGTACATTGGTTTCATCTTCCAAGGCCACAACCTCGTCGCCTCGCTCGACGCCACGCAGAACGTCGCGCTGCCGATGCGCCTGCGCGGATGGAGCACGGAGGACGCGAACCGCGAGGCGCGGCGGCTGCTCGAGCGCGTCGAGCTCGGCGACAAGCTCGAGCGCAAGCCCGCCGAGCTCTCCGGTGGACAACGCCAGCGCGTCGCCGTCGCGCGCGCCGTCGCGGGAGCGCCGCCCATCGTGCTGGCCGACGAGCCGACGGCGAGCCTCGACGCGCACACCGGCCTCGCCATCACCGAGCTGCTCAAGAGCCTCGCCCAGGAGGGCGGGCACACCGTCGTCGTCGTCACGCACGACAGCCGCATCCACCACCTCGCCGACCGCATCGTCGAGATCGAGGACGGACGCATCGTGCATCCGCAGTCCGGAGCGCAGGCATGAGGTTTCTGAAGAAGAATTTCGGGTCCATTCGGCTCTTTGCGATGATGGCGTTCATGCTGTTCGCCGTCGCCCGCGCCGCGTCGTCGCAGCCCGCCACGGCCCCGCGCGCCGGCGACGTGCGGAACGCCGCGCGCACCGAGGCGATCCCCGGCAACGCCCGCGACGTGCAGCTCGCGCGGCCCGCCGGCGAGTGGATCGGCGGCTTCGGCATCGTCGAGGGCGCGCAGCCGGACACCCGCGTCGCGCCGCCGCTCCCGGGACGCATCGCCGCGATCCACGTGCACGAGGGCGATCGCGTCACCGCCGGAACGCTGCTCGTGGAGCTCGAGAGCGCGACGGAGCAGGCGTCCCTCGCGGCCGCCGAGGCCGACGTCGCCGTGAGCGAGGCGCAGCTCGTGCGCACCCAGCGCGGCGCCCGCCCCGAGGACCAACGCGCCCTCGGCACCGACGCCCAGGCCGCGCACGCGCGGGCGCAGCTCTCCGCGGGCGTGTTGGAGCGCCTCCAGGCCGCAGCGCAGGGGGGCGGCGCCACCGTCGACGAGGTCGAGCGCGCGCGACGCACGGCGGATTCGGATCGGCTCTCGGCGCTCGCCGCCGACGCGCGGGAGCAATCGAGCCGCACCGGCCGCCACGAAGACATCGTCGTCGCCCACGCGCAGCTCCAGGCCGCAATTGCGCGGCGAAACCAGGCCCGCGCGACCCTCGACCGGCTTCGCATCGTCGCGCCGCTCGACGGGCAAGTGCTCCAGCTCCGGTATCGGGTCGGCGAGTACGTCGCGCCCGGCGGCGCCTCGGACGCGCTGGTGACCATGTCCGACACGCGGGTGCACCGCGCGCGCATCGACGTCGACGAGCGCGACATTCCGCGGGTGGCCGTGGGGGCGCGGGCGCTCGTGACCGTCGAGGGCCGCGAAGGCCGGCGCTTCGAGGGACGCGTCGTCGACGTCGGGCGGCGGATGGGACGCAAGAACATCCGCACCGACGAGCCCACGGAGCGCATCGACACCCGCATCCTCGAGGTGGTCATCGAGCTCGGCGACGATGCGTCGGCGCTCGTCGTCGGGCAGCGGGTCATGGGCTACGTCGCCGCCGGGCCGGCATCGTAGGAGATCCCATACCTGACCATCAGCTCGGAAGGCGCCGACCTTTGGCGGTTCCATGCGGCGACGATGCACGCCGAAGACGGACGGCCTCTCGTGTTTCGTCCCGACGCGCGGCTCGTTGGAACGATGGACGACGGCCCGTGGGAGGCGATCGCCCCGGCGAGCCCGGACAACCCGCGGTCCGGGCGCGGATTACCGTCACGTCGGGCCCCCACCACCGTCCCCGCCCCCACGTGTGTTGGGGCGACGCCGGGGGTGGGGGCTCGCGCCGTGGCCTTGAAGTTTAGGGTTCTGACGCTTCTGCGGCGCTTTCCCGGATCCCCGCTCAGACGCGAACTCCGGCTGCCTCATCGACGACGCGGGCGATGTGCGCTGCTGGGGCGACGGCGCACGCGGGCAGCCCGGGAACGGCGACGGCTACGAGGCGACGCCCGTTCCGGTGCGCTGGTAGCCTCGGCTGGTGCCCGGAGCCCCGACGGTCACGCGCCGGGCGAGCGGAGCGCCTGCTGCACCCGGTCGCGCAGGACGTCGAGGCAGTGCTCCTCGAACCATGGGTTCTTCGCGCGCCAGAGGGCGTTGCGCGGCGAAGGATGGGGCAGCGGAACATACGCCGGCGCGTACTCGGCATGGGCCCGCACGGTCTCCGTGAGGGTGCGCTTGCAGCGATCCCCGAGGTACCGCGCCTGCGCATACGACCCGATGAGAAGCGTGAGGGTCACGCGCGGGAGCAGCGGGAGGATGCGCGGGTGCCACATCGGCGCGCACTCGGGGCGCGGCGGCGCGTCGCCGGCGGCCGCCTTGCCGGGATAGCAGAAGCCCATGGGAACGATCGCGAAGGCCTCGGGGTCGAGGAACTCCGCGCGGGTCACGCCCAGCCAGTCGCAGAGCCGTGCGCCGCTCGCATCGTCCCAGGGCACGCCGCTCGCGTGCACGCGGGTGCCCGGGGCCTGACCGACGACCAACACCCGCGCGCCTTCACCCGCCCGCACGATCGGTCGGGGACCCAGCGGCAGCGAGGCAGCGCAGTGCGTGCACGCACGAATCTCTTCGAGCAGCGGGAGGAGCTTCATGGGTGGAGCGCCCGCAGCGCATCGACGACGGAGCGCACGAGCCGTTCACTTTGCGACGGTGGCAAGGACGGGGCGGCGGCACGGACGTCGACGAGGGTGGCCTCGTATCCCAGGGCAATCGCCGTGCACGTCGCGCACCCGGCCACGTGGGCCGCTACGGGTTCGCGCAGGGCGGTGTCGAGGGTGCCGTCGAGGTGATCGAACAAGAGATCCAGCCGTCCGCCGCACGTGATGGCATCGGCGCCGCACAGCTCGGGACGGAGTCGCTCGGCGACGGTCTGCCTGGCGCGGTGCAGGCGCTGCCTCACCGCGGCGTCGGAGAGCTGCAGCGCGAGGGCCACCTCCTGCGACGACATCTCTTCGATGTCGCGAAGCACGAGCACGGTGCGGTAGCTCTCGTGGAGGGACTCGATGGCCTGCCACACGGTGCCCGCGAGCTCGTTCTGCGAGGCGGTTTCGGCGGCGCGGACGTCCGGCGGATCGACGGTGGCGTCGTCGTCGGTGGGGGTGAAGGCCTGTTCCATGGAGACCTCCCGGCGCCTGGAACGACGGCGAAGGCGACCGAGGGCCGTGTTGACCATGATCCGATGAAGCCAGGTGCCGAGCTGCGAGCGCCCATCGAAGGTGGCGGCCCCTCGCCACGCGGCGATGAAGGCCTCGTGCACGACCTCCTCGGCCTCGGCGCCTTCGCGGGTGAGTCGCAGGGCGGAGGCGAGCAGCCGGGGAGTGTGGTGGCGCACGATCGCTTCGAACGCGAGCGCATCACCACCCCGCCAGCGTTCCCACAGCGCACCGTCGTCGCGGGAGGTCGTTGCCATGCCTCAGGCTACACGATGTCAGGCGCCCGCGTTGTAGAAGCGCTCGGCCACCACCTTGCCGTCCTTCCATTCACGGCGCAGCACTTCGTGCCACACGATGGGGCCGTCGGGGCCCACCATGTCGAAGGTCCACTCGCTGAAGCTCACGTTGGCGCCCACGGCCTGGTGGTGGAGGGTCGCGCCGTTGAAGGCCTCGAGGGTCTTCAAGAAGCCCCCGAGGAACTCCAGGTTGGCCTTCTTGCCCACGCGGGGCTTGGCCGTGCCTTCCTGGAAGACCGCATCGTCGGCGAAGAATTCGCTGACGGCCTCGAGAATCTTGCCGCTGGCGATCATGGCATTGAGACGCGAATCGAGTTCTTGAATGGTGGTCATGGTGGGCTCCTTCGGGCCGATCGCCCGTCTGCCCCTTCGATGTCGGCCCAGATCCCGTTGTGACGGCCGTCGAAGATTTCTCTTGGGGAGGCGCCCGCGGTCGCCCGCGCAGCACGCCGCGTGGCGCTGCTTCATCGATGGATCCGCTCCATGCGCGTTCGGCGCGGCAGCTCGGCGGCGAGAAAGTCCAGCGTCGCGCGGACCGGGCCGGAGCTTCGCGCGCCGCGGTGGTAGAGGCCATAGATCTCGATGCGCGGCATGGAGGCTTCGGGCAGCACCCGCACGAGGCGCTTCGCGCGCAGGTCCTCATCGACGATCCAGAGCGGAAGCCGCGCAACGCCGAAGCCGCCGAGCGCGGCGTCGCGTACCGCCACCACGTTGTTGATGCGCAGGCGTCCCTCGACGTGGATCTCCACCGGGCCGTCGTCGGTGACGAAGGTCCAGCGCACGCCGGCGTCGCCTTGCAGCACGCAGGACACGCGCGCCAGATCCTGCACCCTCGCGAGCGCGGGCTTCTTCGCGAGGAACGCCGGGCTCGCGCAGAGGACCCGCTCGACGGTGGCGAGCCGGCGCGCGATGAGCGCGGGGCTGTCGGGCGGCGCGACGCCGGCGCGGATCGCCAGGTCGACGCCGTCGACGAGGAGGTCGGCGATGCGGTCCTCGAAGCGCAGGTCGAGCTCGAGGCGCGGATGCTCGTCGAGAAGAGCACGAAAGAGCGGAAGCACCTGCGCGAGGCCGAAGGACACCGGGAGGCTCACCACCAGCCGTCCGGCCACGCCCTGTCCCGGACGCACGACCTCGCGCGCCTGCTCCACGCCCGCGAGGAGCGCGCGCGAACGCACCAGGAACTCCGCCCCGGCATCGGTGAGCGCGAGGCTTCGCGTGGTGCGGCGCAGCAGCTCGACCCCGAGGTCCTCTTCGAGGGCGCGGAGGTGCCGGCTCGCCATGGGTACCGAGAGGTTCAGCGAGCGCGCGGCCCGGGAGATGTTCCCCGAGTCGGCGATGCGCACGAAGGTCCGCATGTGCTGGAGCAGGTCCATGCCCGGAGCCTCGGCGACTCTTGCATCGCGTGCAAGAATCCCTTGCGCCCGCGTCGTCTACCGGAGGCCGATCGCCGCTCGCATCTTGCCCATGCGTCGGCACGGAGCCGGCGCGGAGAACGGGAGTCCAAGATGAAGCGCTTCGAAGGCAAGGTCGTTCTGGTCACGGGTGGCTCGGTGGGCATTGGACGCGCGGCGGCGCAGGCGTTCGCACGCGAGGGAGCGAAGGTGGTCATCGCGGCGCGCCGGGAGTCCGAGGGGATTGCCACCGCGAAGGAGATCGCGGCGGACGGCGGCACCGCGGCCTTCGTGCGAGCGGACGTGGCGGTGGAGGCCGACGTCGTCGCCATGATCGATTTCGCGGTGAAGAGGTTCGGCGCCCTCGACGTGGTGTTCAACAATGCGGGTGTCGAAGGCAAGCTCGGTCCCATCGGCACGCTCGGCGTCGAGGACTTCGACGCGACCTTCAACGTGAACGTGCGCGGCACGTGGCTGGTGATGAAGTACGCGCTGCCGCACCTCGTTGCGACCCGGGGCAACGTCGTCAACAACAGCTCGGTGGCTGCCGATGTCGGAATGGCCGGCACCACCATCTATGCCGCGAGCAAGGGTGCCATCCCCACGCTCACGCGCACCGCCGCAATCGAGTTCATCGCACAGGGAGTGCGCGTCAACGCCGTCTCGCCGGGTCCCATCGAGACCGACATGGGCTCGCGCTTCTTCGGGTCCATCGACAACATGCGCGGCTTCGCGGCGACCGCCGTGCCCGCGGGCCGGTCGGGACAGGCGGGCGACATCGCCGAGGCGGTGCTGTTCCTCGCCTCGCCGCAAGCCGCGTACGTCGTGGGTCAGACGATCACTGTCGATGGCGGGATGAGCTCGAAGTAGCCTCGGACGTCCCGGCATCCCCCGTGTCATGGGCTTTCGTCGACGTGGCCGTCGCGTCGCTCTGGGACGTAGTGCCGGTGCTCGTCTCGCCTTGTTGATAGACGAGACGCTCGAGGGCGCTGACCACGCCGTCGCCGTTCGTGTCGGCCGGGTCCTTCGTGCCGCTCGACGCGCTGCTGCTCTTCGAGGTCCCGCCACCGACGGCGCCGCCGGGACCGCCACCGGGGGGACCGCCACCGGGGGGGCCACCGCCCGGAGGACCGCCGAAGGGCGGACGCCCACCCCCGACACCCGCCGCGCCGTCGGGCGGCTGGAGCACCGAGAGGTCGCCGGTCTTCGCCGCCTCCGAGAGCTTGTCGGCAAAGGCGTTGAGGAGCTCGCCGATCCTGCCGCCCTGCGCCGCCGCGTGGCTTCGCACGTCGTCGGCCGCCGAGTTCAGCTCGGCGCGAAACGCTTCGGGGTCGGTGCTCTTGAGCTCGTTCAGCCGCGAGAGCGTCTTCGCGGCGTCGGAGACGTTCGTGACCGTGGGAGGGCCGAAGCCCGCCGGCCGATGCCCCGGGGGGGCCGCCGGCGCGGCGGTGCCAACCAACTGTTGTGCGGATGGACCGCCGATGCTGCTGATGGTCATGAGGCTCCTTTCGCGTGGTTCGCACCCCTCGAAGCGCGGTGGCGCGTCGATGCGGTGCGAGACGGCACCCACCGTGCGCCGCGCGTGTTGCCCGGCGATGTTCGCAACATTTCAGAGTGTTTCGGGCTCCACGGCCAACGAGCTCCGCTCCCTCGTTCAGGGCTCCCCGCGGGTCACCGCCGGGCGGTTCCACGGGGCAGGCGAACGAGCGCCACCGCTCCGTGCGGATCACGTGACTGCACCTCGAGCGATCCGCCGTGGGCCTCGACGATGCGCCGCGAGAGGGACAGGCCGAGACCCACGCCGCCGGTGGACCGATCGCGGCTGCGGTCTGCGCGGAAGAACGGCTCGCCGACGCGCTCGAGGTCCGCGACGGGGATCCCCGGACCTGTGTCGCTCACCGCGAAGCGCACGCCATCGGCGTCGCGAGCCACGCCGAGGGTGACGTTCAAGGCGTGCCCGTGCGTCGCGGCGTTGACGAGTAGGTTCTCGAGCACCCGCCGGATGAGCGCGGGGTCGGCGTCGACGGGCGGCAGCTCCAGAGCGAGGTCCTCGGCCACGGCGACGTCGGGGTGGCCGCGCCGGAATCGCGCCAGCGCCGCCCGTGCGAGCTCCGCCGGGGCCGTGGTCTCGCGCCGCAGGAGAAGCTCCGGCGAGCGGCCTCCGCTCCGCGCGAGCCGCGCCGAGTCGAGCACGTCGTCGACGAGGCGCTCGAGCTCCGACAGGTCTGCCGCGATCTCGGGGATGGTCTCGGCGATGGCGGCGGCATCGGACTCGGCGGCGATGTCGAGGGCGACGCGGATGCGGGCCAGCGGCGTTCGCAGCTCGTGCGAGATGCTCGCCAGCAGCTCGCGCTCCTTTCGCATGGACGCCTGGAGCCGCTCGACCATGTCGTCGAAGGACGCCGCGACGACGCCGACCTCGTCGTGTTGACGGATTCCGCTCCGCGCGTCGAGGTCGCCGCGGCCGAGCTGCCGGGCGGCGCGCGCGAGCTCGGCGAGCGGCACCACGATGCGCCTTGCCGCGAGCCATGCCGTCGCGCCGACGACGCCGAGGACCATGCCGAGCAGTGCGACGCCGACGCCCGCGTCGAGCGGCGGAATCCAGAACGAGACCACGAGGCGCGAGGGCCCACGCCCGCGGACCAAGGTCAGGTCTGGCCGCCGGCCGTCGGCGCCGGGCGACACCATCGCGACGCCGGATCGGTCCTCGACGCGGAGCCGGAGCTGCAGCGTGGTCGACGCCCGCCGCGCCAGCACCGCGAGGTCCTCGCCGCGATCGCGGGCCGCGACGAGCTCGTCGGCGACGAACGCGAGCTGGTGCTCGAGCGCGCGCTCCATCGGCGGCCGCTCGATGCGCGAGAATGCGAAGAAGCCGAGGCCGATGGCCGCGAGCTGCAGCACCCCGAAGAGCGCGAGCCGCCACGCGAGGCGCCGGTGCCACGTCGGCCGTCCCGAGGTCATCGAAGCCCCCGCGGGTGCGGGGCGAACATGTAGCCCACCCCTCGAACGGTCTTCAGGAGGCGCGGTGCCCGAGGGTCGTCGCCGAGCTTCTGCCGGAGCCGCGAGACGTGCACGTCGATGGATCGATCGAAGGCCTCGTCGGCGGACCCGTGCACCAGGTCCAAGAGCTGCTCCCGTCCGAGGACTCGTCCCGCGCGCTCCGCGAGCGCCGCGAGGAGGTCGAACTCGAAGGTGGTCAGCGCGAGCGGCGCGGAGTCGAGCGTCGCCGACCGCGCTCCCTTGTCGAGCGTGAGGGGACCCACCTCGAGCAGCGTCGCGGAGGGTCCCGATTGACCGCGCGCGCGCCGCGTCTGGGCTCGGATGCGCGCGAGCAATTCGCGGGACGAGAACGGCTTGGCGATGTAGTCGTCGGCGCCTCCCTCGAGGCCGAGGACCCGGTCGGCCTCCTCGCCGCGGGCCGTCACCATGATGATCGGCGTGTGCACCGAGCGACGGAGCTCCCGGCACACCTCGACGCCGTCGATGCCCGGGAGCATGAGGTCGAGGAGCACCACGTCGGGCCGCTCGGCCAGCACGCGCGCGATGCCTTCGCGCCCCCCCGCTGCGTGGCTCACGACGACACCGTGGGCGCCGAGGTAGCGGCTCGTCAACCGCGCGAGGCGCACGTCGTCCTCGATGTAGACGACGCGAAGGTGCGGCGTCGAGGCGGCTTCGTCGGGCTCCATCGCGCCCCGATCATCGCCCATCACGACGGCACCGCCACACGCCGGCTCCGGTCCGCTTCGCGACGGTCCAGCGACACCACCACCCGGCTTGCGGCGCCGACGCCCTCGACGCGCACCTGCAACGCGTCCAGCGCGGCCTGGCCCGGCACCACCCCGCGGCCCACGCCGCCCGAGCGATCGTACTCCGCGCCATGCAGGCAACATCGCAGGACGCCGGCGCCGTCTGGGCCACCCACCTGGCCGCCGGCGTGCGTGCAGCGGTCGGAGAACGCGAAGACGCCCGCGGCGTCGCGGCCGACGAAGGCGCCGCGCGGGGCTCCGCAGCCCGCCGTGTCGGTGCTCACGAGGGCGCCCACGGGCAGATCCGCCAGCGCGACGGCGACCTCGCGCACCCCTCCGCCATCGGCGCTCGGGGACGCGCCGTCGGGGTCGTCGGACGCGGGGCCCGCACCCCCGCAGCCGCTCGCGCAGAGCCCCGCGCAGCCTGCGGCGAGCCTCAGCACGTCGCGGCGCGAGCGTCGCGCGCTCACGGCATGCCCGCGAGCGTGAAGACGCGGATCGTCGCTGGAGCCGCCGCTCCGGCGTCCATCGTCGGAAGCCCACCATCGAGCGCCGGAAGCCCGCCGTCACCCAACGGCGGAAAGCCACCGCCACCGGGACCCCCGCCCGGCGGCGCCGCGAGCCCGGCCCCGAGGGCGACGTACACGCGGGAACCCGCGGCGGCGACCGCCGAAGGCTGCAGTCCGACCGGGATCTCCGCGACCACCGACGCTGCGGTCGGCGACGTGAACCGGAACACCGGGACCGTCTGGTCGAAGAGGGCGCCTTGCACCAGGAGCCCCTCGGGCGTGGCGAACATCGACGTGGCGCTGCGGTTCAGCGAGTCCGTGGAGACCGCCGTGACCGTGTGCGGAGCGGCCGTGGCGACGGTGAAGACGGTGCGCAGCACCACGTGGTCGAGCACGAGCGACGCCCCGTCGGCGGTGACGTACGGCGCCGAGGCGTTGATGGCGCCGACGCTCGCCGGACCCACGTGGAACGGCGCCGCCAGCTCCCAGCTCTCGACGGGCACGACGGCGGCCGTCGATGCGAACGCGGCCGCGAGGTCGATGGTCGCGACGTGCACGACGGTGGCGCCACCAGTTCCTGCGGAGCCCGGACCCGCCTCGACGACGTAGGCACGCGCGAGGTCCGGCGCGACGGCCACGGCGTTGCCGAAGAAGCCGCCGCCGAAGGGCACGGTGAACGATCCTCGGGCCGCGACGGCGCCCGCGCTCGAGACGCGCACGGCGGCGCTTCCCGAGGCTGCGACGACGTCGCCGGAGGGCGCGACGACGAACGCCGCCACCGACGAGACGCCGCTCGCGGCGAGGTCGATCCACGCGGTGACGGGGCCCGCGCCGTTCGGACCCGACCGATAGAGCTTCGAGCCTGCCGCGACGAAGAGCCGCGCTTCCGGTCCGCCTGCCGCGAGCCCCGCGACGGCGCCGGCATCGACCGGCATCGCGAGGGCGGGTCCCTCGGTCCACGGATCCTGCGAGGGCGCGACGCCGGCATCGTTCGGCGCCGGCTGCGTCGCCGTCGCGATCTCTCCGAGCAGGCGGGCGTTGATGAAGCTCGCCGCGGCCGCGGTGTCGTTGACGGTGCGCTGCGAGAGGCTCGAGTGAACGCCGTACCAGCCGAGGCCGTGGAGCGAATTGGTGCGCTCGACGCTGTCGCTCGAGAGCGAGAGGTCGAAGGCGTCGTTGGTGTAGCGCCGCGGGTTGGCCGTCGCGTCGATGCCGCGATGCCGTTCGGCCCACACCCGGGCCGTCGTCGCGATGTGGCAGCTCGCGCAGTCCGCCGACGCGAGCGTCGTGCGCGTCGGGTTCTCGAGCTCCAGCGCGCGGTCCACGGCGGCTTCGATGTCGCTCAACGGAGCCGTCGCCGCGGCCATGGAGTCCCGCGCGACGGCCATCAGCGCGTCGGAGTTTGCCGTCGTCGGGATCACGTCGCCGGCGAACCCCGCCTCGTCCTCGATGGAAGGGCCGTTGACGTTGTTGCCGAAGTGCTGCTCGTTGTCGTGCGTCGTGGCGACGGGCACGCGAAACGCCCTCGCGCCCTCGAAGAGCGCGCCCGACAGGAGCCACCCCTGCCCGAGGGACGGCTGCGTGAACCCGTTGGCCCGCAGCGACAGGTAGGTCATCTCGACGAGGTTGTCGGCGCCGGCGTAGCGCAGCACCAGCCGTCGCCACCCTTCGTAGAGCGGCCCCGGGAGCCCCTCGGCGACGAGCGTCGGGTGCGGCTGCAACGGGGTCCGCGGCGCGACTCCGCGGGTCAGCTCCTGCCAGCGCGCGAGCCACGCGACGAGCTCGGAGCGGTTGAGACGATGGAACGCGTGCACCGCGGCGTCGACGGCCCCGTACCCCGTCGCGCCGCGCTCCCATGCGGGCACGATGGGCTGCCAGATGACGTGGAGGATCGCCTGGCACCGCGCGGGGTCCGTCTCGGCGATGCTCGGGAAGCACGGGTCGAGGCGCGTGGCGACGACCCGAAGGCGCTGCAGCGTCGTCGCGCGGTCCTCGTTCTGCACGAGCGCGGGTCCGGGTCGGGCCCACAACGGGAGCAGCGCACCGCGGGCGCCGGTGTCGCCGGGTGCGAGCAGCCGGCCGAGCTCCGCCTCGGACGCCGGCAGCGGGACGAGCACCGACACGTCGTTGAGGCCCACGGCGCGCGCCGCGGCGCGGGCGCCGGCGTCTTGCACACCCGGTGACGTCGAGCAGCCAGCCGCCAGCATGAGCAGAACGAGTCCCCGAATCCTTCGCATCGCAACTCCTCTCGCCCGAACGGGCGTCGACGGAGCGAGCGTGTGCTTCGGACTTGTGCCGGCGATGACGGTCGTGTGTCGAAATGTTTCGCGCCACACCGCGAGCACCGGCACGCCGCAACGTCACCCTGCATCGCGCGACGATGCCGCGGCGGCCCGTCTTCCGCCCGCGCGACGAGTCGTCGTCGGGGAGGCCGACGAACACGTTGGCGCCATCATCGATGCGGCGCGGCGACGAGCATCAACGGGGCTCCTCTCGTCGATGGACCACGAAGCGGTCCCTACCCGACGCTCTCGCCCGGATTCCAGCGAACGCGGTCGCGGGCCACCTGCTCGCGGAGCATGGTCAGGAACGCCGCGAGCGCCGGTCGCTGCGAGCCCTTCGACGGCATGATGGCGAAGAGCGTCACGCGCTTCCAGATCCACCCGGGGCAGAGGCGGACGAGCCGCCCTTCGTGAAGGTGCTCGCGCAGCGCGTGCTCCGGGAGGACGCCCACCCCGGCGCCATGCAGCAAGAGGCTCAGCACCGTCGCGCCGGAGTTCGCCTCGGCGCGCACCACCGGGGTGATCTCCTCGGTCTCGCCGCGCGGTCCGTGAAAGCGCAGGGTGGCCGCGGACACGAGCGAGTGCCGGACCCACGGCGCCGCGGCGAGCTCCCGCGGACGGGCGACGCGGCCCAGCGCATCCCGGAGCGACGGCGCAGCGACGATGGGCTCGACGAGCTCGCCGAGCCTTCGGAACACGAAGCTCGAATCCTTCGGCGCGCCGAGACGAACGGCGACGTCGACCTTGTCGTGAAGGATGTCGCGCAGGGCGTCGTCCGAAGCGATCTCGACGCGGACCTTGGGGTACGTCGCGACGAAGCGCGCCACCGCCGGTACGACGAGCAGCGGGCCGAGGTCGTGGGTGGTCGAGACGCGGAGCACGCCCGACGGCTCCCGGCGCGCGTCGTCGAGGCGGCGCGAGAGCGAGCCGAGCTCGTCCTCGACGCGCACGGTCGAGGCCAGCACGGCTTCGCCGAGCTCGGTGAGCCGCAGGCTGCGCGTCGTACGCTCCAGGAGCCGAGCGCCGCAGCGTTCCTCGAGCTGCTTCACGCGCTGGCTCACCACGCTCTTCGAGAGCCCTAGCTGCACCGCCGCGGCCGAGAACGACCCGCGCTGGACCACGGCGGCGAAGATCGCGAGGAGCGGGGCGTCGGCGGCGGCGAGCATTGTTCGAGAATACCGAACAGTCCTTCCGCGAGTGATCGATTGTGCGAGGTCGTTCGGAGGCCTACTCCTCGTTCACACCCTCACGGAGGTCGCCATCCCATGAACAACGCCGAAGCCCGAGCCCTCATCGCCCCCTTTTACGACGCCTTGAACCTGCCGGCGTCGAAGGACGTCCGCGCCCTCATCGAAGGGCTCGCGAGCCCCGCGTGGCGATCGTTCTCCGGCGAGACCGTGAGCAAGGGTCGCGAGGAATTCATCCAGCAGGTGATCGGCTTCGGCAAGCTGATCCCCGACCTCCGATGGGACATCAAGGAGGTCTTCGCCGACGGCGATCGCGTCATCGTGCGCAGCGAGGCGAGCGGCACGCCGGCCTCCGACTTCATGGGCGTGCCGCACGGCGGAAAGCGCTTCTCGGTGATGACCCTCGACGTCCACACCGTCGAGGACGGCAAGATCGTTCGCGCCCACCACGTCGAGGACTGGGCCGGCGCCATCCGACAACTCCGCGCGTGAGCCGGGGCCGCGGTTGCGCCGCGCCGCAGATAGTGGCACCGTCACTGCCACTTCC
>CAIMWA010000177.1 GCA_903845045.1 uncultured delta proteobacterium
AGGCCGGACACGCGCTGCGCCACCGCCGCACCGCTCGACGCAACGAGGGCGAGGAGCACCGCGAACCCCACGTTCGCCGCGCGCTGGGCGTGGTCCATGGAGCGCACCGTAGCAAAGCCCCGTCGGCGACCGCGAAACTCCGGCACGAGGCCTCGCGCGAAGGGCCTTTCGCTCCCGCGCCGGAGCCCCCACACTGCAGGCAGAGGGAGTACCGCCCATAGAGCTCTTCGGAAACACCGCCGGCCTCACGAGCAGCCACCGCACCGCGCTCGAGCGCATCTACCGCCGTCGGGTCCCCTCGGACCGCATCGTGTCGCCGGAGCTGGCCCGCGCCCTCACCGAGGCCTCCGCCGCGACCGGGCGCCAGGTCGGCGTGCTGGTGCACCGCAGCGGCACCGTCGAGCACGTCATCGTCGGCGACGCGCACAAGCTCATGCTCCCGGACATCGGCCGCCTCCGCGCCGCCGAGGGGCGCTTTCGCGCGCTGCGCCTCGTGCACACGCACCTTCGCGGCGAGGCCCTGACCCGCGACGACCTCGTGGACCTCACGCGTCTGCGCCTCGACGTCGTGGCGGCGATCCACGTGCGCCCCGACGGCGGCGTCGGCGACGTGTACTGGGCGCACCTCGTGCCCGAGAACCCGAGCGGGCGCATGTGGCGCGAGGAGGGACCGCTCCCGTTGCACCGCGTCGACGAGGACTTCCTCGCGATGATCCGCGCGGTGGAGGACGAGTTCGCGCGGGCGGCGCGGGCGAGCTCGCGCGTCGGACGCGACGGCCGGGCGGTGCTCGTGCACGTCAGCGACAAGCGCCGCGCGCACCTCATCGAGGACTCGCTGCGGGAGCTTCGCGAGCTCGCGCGCACCGCGGGCGTCGAGGTCGTCGACGAGGTCGCGCAGATCCGCGACCCGGTGGACCCGCGCTTCGTGCTCGGCAAGGGCAAGCTCGACGAGGTGATGCTCCGCGCCATGCAGCGCGACGCCGACGTGCTCATCTACGACCGCAACCTCGCGCCGGCGCAGGCGTCGTCCATCTCCGCGGTGACGGACCTCAAGGTCATCGACCGCACGCAGCTCATCCTCGACATCTTCGCGCAGCGCGCCGAGACCCGCGACGGCAAGCTGCAGGTCGAGCTCGCGCAGCTCAAGTACATGCTCCCGCGGCTCGGCCAGCGCGACGACGCCCTCTCGCGGCTCACCGGCGGCATCGGCGGACGCGGCCCCGGCGAGACCAAGCTCGAGATCGCCGGACGCCGCGCGCGCGACCGCATCACGCACCTCGAGGCGCAGCTCAAGGAGCTCGCGGGCCAGCGTCGCCAGCGTCGCCAGCGTCGTGCGCGGTCGGGGATGCGCGTCGCGGCCCTCGTCGGCTACACCAACGCCGGCAAGAGCACGCTGCTCAACACCCTCACCAACGCCGGCGTGCTCGCCGAGGACAAGCTCTTCGCCACCCTCGACCCCCGCTCGCGACGCCTCGATTTCAAGGCCGAGCACGGCGTGCGCGAGGGCGACGGGCTGCCCGCGTCGATGATCCTCACGGACACCGTGGGCTTCATCCGCGACCTGCCGAAGGACCTCGTGGCCGCGTTCCGCGCGACCTTCGAGGAGGCCTCCGAGGCCGACGTGCTGCTCCACGTCGTCGACGCGTCGGACGCGCGCTGCGACGACCACATCGCCACCACCGAGGCGCTGCTGGAGTCCCTCGAGCTGCACCGGCTGCCGCGCATCATGGTGTTCAACAAGAGCGACCTCGCGCCGCTCGGCGCGGCGGCGTCCATGGCCCGCGCGCAGCAGGGCGTCTCCGTCGACGCGCGCGACGTGCGCACCCTCGGACCGCTCCTCGCGCGCCTGCGGCACACCCTCGGAGGCCTGCGCGACGACGCCGCGCACCTCCCGCCGCACCGCGAACTCTGACAGCATCGACGGCCATGATGACGCGGAGACTCCTCGGCGCGGCGCTGCTCGCCTGCGCCTGCAGCGGCGGATCGACCACCTTCACCACTCCCGACAACGACGTTCCGCCGGCCTTCGACGTGCCGACGCGCGACATCGCCCGCGTCGACCGCGGCATGACCCCCGAGGTCGTCGACCTCACCGACGTGCCGCTGCTCATGGACGCCGGGCTCTCCGACGGCCCCTGCGCCGCGCGGCTCACGGACACCGTCACCTTCGGCCCCACCGGCGGCCTCGTGGCCTTCACCATGGCGTACACCGTCGCGCCGCCGCGGCGGTTCCTGCTCGAGCGAACGGGTCGCGGGGGCGGCACGCAGCGCTGCGAGACCACCATCCCCGCGTGCGGCGAGCCGGGCGACGTGACCACCGAGCGCCTCGCCACGGCCCTCGCCGACGCCGACGTCGCCGCGGCCTTCGCCCAGGCCTCCCTCGACGCGGGCGCGGTGCTCTACGGCCGCGACGACCGCCCCGTCGACGGCTCGGTGTTCTCCATCGCGCGCAACGGCCGCGAGGTGCTCGTCGGCTCGCCGTGCCGCACGGGCACCGGGACGTGCACCGACGCTCCCGCGGGCGTGCAGCGCCTCGTCGACGTGCTCACGGCCCTCGTCGACCAGGAGTCGCGGCGCCCGGCGTGCGTCGCGGCACTCGGCGACGCGGGCGCGTAACGCCGGTGGCGTTGACGGCCTTCGCCGAGCGACGTACCCCTCCCGCGTTTCAACCCCCCCCTTCCCCCGCAGGATGGCGCCCGCATGACGAGCACGAAGCACGAGGTCGAGGTCAGCTACGACGTCTCCAACGAGTTCTTCCGGCTGTGGCTCGACGAGCGGATGCACTACACGTCCGCGGTCTTCGAGCACGAGAACGAGACCCTCGAGCAGGCGCAGGTGAACAAGTCCCGGGTGCTCTACGAGTACGCCGAGATGAACCCCGACAAGCTCGTGCTCGACATCGGCTGCGGCTGGGGCGCGAACCTCGAGTACCTCAGCGTCGCCCGCGGCACGAAGCGCTCCCACGGCATCTCGCTCTCGTCGGCGCAGCTCGAAGAGCTCCGGGCGCGCAAGCTGCCGGGCGTCGAGGTGTTCCTCTCAGACTACAAGGACTGGGCGCCGAAGGAGAAGTACGACGCCCTCGTCTCCATCGAGATGATCGACCACCTGTGCTCGCCGGCGCAGGCGAACAAGGGCATGGCCGTGGAGATCTACCGCGAGTACTTCAAGAAGTGCGCGTCGTGGGTGAAGCCCGGCGCTTGCTTCGGCTTCCAGGCGATCCTGCGCAACCGCGTGCCCCGCGTGAAGCAGGACATCGCGGACCTGAAGTTCACCGCCGACGTGATCTTCCCGGGCGGCCTGAACCCGCGCCTCGAGGAGCTCATCATGGCCGTGAACCCGTACTGGGAGGTCGTGGAGCTCAAGACGCGCCGCGTGGACTACGGCAAGACCACGGCCGAGTGGCTGCGCCGCATGCGCCTGCACGAGAAGACCATCCGCGAGCGCTGGGGCGACCAGGTGTTCGACGACTACGACCGCTACCTCTCGACCTGCGTGCGCGGCTTCGCCAACCACTGGTCGAGCGACGTGCAGATGAAGCTGCGGCACATCGCCCTCTGACGTTCCTCGCCGGTGGCGTTCGCCGCCGCGGCGCCGGTGCGCTAGGCTCCGGTTCCCCACCCATGGTGACGGCCCTGCTCGATCTCCGGCGCGCACGCCAGCGCCGATCGACCCTCGCGGTGTTGTCGGGGCTCGCCCTCGCGCTGCCGGTGCTGGCCAAGGCCGCCCCGCGGTGGGAGCCCTGGCTCGCCCCGTCGACGGCGTGGCCGGCTGTGCTGGGCGGCGTCGCGGTGGCCGTGTCCGCGGCGGCGGCGGTGTGGTCCGGCAAGTCGGCGAAGTGGACCGAGGCCGACACGGTGGCGTGGGCGGTGTCGCTGTCGGCCCTCGCGAGCGTCGGCGCCCTCGGCGCGGCGCCGGTGACCGTCGGCATGGTGCTCCACGGCGTGGCGTTGCTGCTCGTGGGGCTGCGCGTCCCGCCGATGCGCATGCTCCTCATCGCCAGCGCGACGGTGCTCCTCGGAACGCTCGTGCGGGCGGCGGCGACGCACGGCGCCCCCACGGTGCTGGCGTACGCGCTCTTCACCACGACGGTGCTCGCGGGCCACCTGCTCGTCGCCCGCGCGGCGCACTCCATCGTGGTGCTCCTGGCCGAGCGCGAGGCGATCCTCGGCGACCGCCGCGACCGGCTCTTTCGGCACCGCGAGCGCACCGTCACCGGCCCGACGTCGCAGCGCCCGGCGCGGGCGAGCTCCGAGGAGCGGACGTCGGAGCCCGCCATCACCGCCGACGACGGCTGGGACGGCCTCGTCGAGCGGGTGCGCAGCAGCGTCGACGCGCTCTGCGGCGACGCGGGCGTGACGTCGACGGTGCACGCCGAGCTGCGGGGCCTCGCGCCGCCGTCGCACAAGATGCGCACCGGGGTCATCAAGGTGCTGCAGGAGGCCACGCAGACGACGCTGCGCGAGACCGATCCGCGGCGCATCGCGGTGACGCTCAAGCGCGCCGACGGCGGCCTCGTGCTCGAGGTCGAGGACGACGGCCAAGGGGACGAAGCCGCGCGCAAGCGCCGGGCCCTCGGGTCCATCCGCGGACGCATCGCGTCGCTCGGCGGGAGCGCCGAGGTGCAGCGCGCCGCGGAGGGCTGGGTCATGCGCGTCCGCCTTCCGTGCGACCTGCTCAACTGAGCGCAAGGGCTTCGGACGGCATGCGCCGTCTCGATGGAATCGAAATCAGGCCCGCAGCTCGACGCCGCCGCCGTCCCGGATCGACCGCTGGCATCGCGTCCGCACGCCATGTGAAGCTCGGCCCATGCCGAAGCCGAAGCTCGCCACCGGGAAGACCACCGCGAAGCGGCGCACTGCCGTTGCGAAGGCAGTGACCGTCGCCGTGAAGATCGACGCGAAGCTCGAGTCCGCGTGGGCCACCGTCGCCGCGAGGCTGGAGGAGGCGAGGTCGCGCGAGAGCGCGGGCTTCGATGCGTACTGGGAGAGCGCCTCGGCGGCCATCGAACACGACCCACCGCTCTACCTCGCGGGCGGCTACGAGACCGCGACGCAGTTCATCACCGGGCACCTCCACGAGAAGGAACGCACCGCCCGCCGCAACATGCGCGTCGCCCGCTACGCATCGCCCGCGGAGATCGCCGAGCATGGTCCGACGAAGCTCGACGCGGCGCTGTCGTACCTCGAGGCGGGCGGCAACTACTTTGGCAGCGGACGGCATCCCGTCGCCTTCGATCGCGTCCGCTTCGACGTGGATCGCGACGGCGTCGCCGCACGGCCGACGCTCGCGGAGGCCACCGTCGAGGAGATCACCGCCGCGACGAAGGCGCGCCTGCGCCGGTCGCAGAAGACGCCGCCGGGGACGCACGCGGTGGTGCGCGCGCTCACGAAGCTCTTCGCGGCGTACCCGGAGCTGAAGCACCTCACCGTGCACCGCACGGCCGATCACACTACCATCGGCCACATCGGCGATGCCGTGTGGCCCGCGCTGCGGAAGGCCATCGCGAAGTTCGAGGCGCCGGCGGGCTGAGGGGCGACGAAGCTCCGTGCCGTGCGCCCGAGCGCGGCGGGACCTCGGGCCGCGCGGGCGGCCATGCATGGCCGGACCGCCGGCCATCGATGGCCGATCGTCGCACGCGCCGCCGCGCACGACGCCAACCGCCGACCCGACGTGCTAGCGTCCGCGCCCGAGGAAGGGATGAGCACCGAAGCGTCGCCGGGGAGGGAGTTCTTCACCGATCCGAGCTCGCGAACATGGTGGTGCTCGAGGCCCGGACGAACGCCGCCACGCACATGGCCGACGATCCGAGGGCGACGGGGAAGGGCAACCTCGTGATCGACCACCTCGGCGACGAGGCGATGAAGGTGTTCCGCGTATGACGACTCCCAGGCTGGTGATCCGGAATTTTGCGCAGATCGCCGAGGCCGATCTCACCTTCGGGGACCTCACGGTCCTCGTCGGCGCGCAGGGCACGGGAAAGAGCCTCGCGCTCCAGTGGTTGAAGGTGGCCATCGACGGCAAGGAGATCTGCGCGGCGCTCGGGGCCGCAGGGCATCCGACGGACAAGCCGCAGGTGCTTCTCGATCTGATCTTCGGCACCGGGATGGGCGCGGCCTGGAACGCGACCGAGACGTCCGTGTCGTTCGACGGCAAGAAGCTCGTGCCGCGCACGATTCCGAAGGCAGGCGGGGCGGAGCCAAGCCTGTTCTTCGTCCCGGCGCACCGCTCGATGCTCATCAGTGACGGGTGGGCGTCCCCGTTTCAGAGGCTCACAGCGGACACGCCGGTCGTCGCCCGCCTATTCAGCCAGAACCTCTTCGACCGGTTCAGCACGCGTGGCGAGGGAGATCTCTTCCCGCTCGATCGCGTGTTGAAGAAGGCGTACCGCGAGCGCATCGACGACGCGGTGTTTCACGGGGGGCACGTCGCGATCGAGGAAGACCGCCAGCATGCGAAGCGGCTCCGATTGACGCACGGCGAGGTGCACCTCCCGTTCATGACGTGGACGGCGGGGCAGCGTGAGTTCACCCCACTGCTCCTCGGCCTGTACCACCTACTCCCGTCGCGAAAGACGTTGAAGCACGACGCCATCGACTGGGTCGTGATCGAAGAGCCGGAGATGGGCCTACACCCCCAGGCGATCTCCGTCGTGATGCTGCTCGTCCTCGACCTGCTCTGGCGCGGGTATCGGGTGGTGCTCTCCACGCACTCGCCGGACGTGCTCACGGCGGTCTGGGCGCTGCAGCGCCTTCGCGAGAACGATGCGCGATGGCAGCTGGTCTGCGACGCCTTCGGGGTGCCGAGCCGGCACATGCGGACCGTGGCGCAGGCCGCGTTGCAGAAGGAGTACCGCGTGCACCTGATGGCGTTCGGCGACGACGGCCGTGTGCGATCGCAGGACATCTCGACGCTCGATCCGGGCGACGAGAACGACGCGGTCTCGGGCTGGGGCGGCCTGACCGAGTTCAGCTCCCGATTCGGCCACGCGGTCCGGATCGCGGTGCGCGAGAGCGGCGCGTGATGGCGTCGACTCCGGTTCGCGCGGCGCTGGATGAGAAGTCGTCGCTTCATTCGAGCGTGAGGGACGGGCTCGGCGCGATCGATCGTGCACACCATCCCAAGTTCGACCCGGCGATTCGTTCCGGATTCGGCGACAGCCTCGATCTCGATGCCGCGATGCAACCTCAGCATCCGACCGCCAACCGGTGGGACTACCTGCTCGGCCACACGCCGAGCGGCGAGATCGTCGCAGTCGAACCTCACTCGGCAGAGTCGCACGAGGTGAAGGTCGTGATCGCGAAGCGGAAGGCAGCGCTCGAGCAATTGCGGCCTCATCTGCGGAACGGTGCGAGGGTCGCCGCGTGGATCTGGGTCGCCTCCGGGAAGAACCAGTTCGCCGACACGGAGAAGGCGCGAAGGCTCCTCGACCAGAGCGGCATCGAATTCGTCTGTCCGACGGTCCTGGCGAAGCACCTCCCGGCGGCGGCGCCTCCTCCCGCGGTGCGCCAGGGTCGTGGGCGGAGGCGATGAAGGTCGAAGTGGCGGCCATGCATGGCCGGAGCGCCGGCCGTCGATGGCCGGTGCGCTCCGCGTCGCTGCGGCGTCGGCGCCCCGCTGCGCGCGCGGCGCGATGGGCGTACGGTCCCCGGCCATGAAGCTCGCTCCGCGCCTGCCCGGCGCCCTGGTGCTCGCCGTCCTCGGCTGCAGCTCGCCCGACCCCGTCGCGCCCGCGGACGCAGGACGCCCGGTGAACGACCTCGGCCCCGTCGACGTGCCCACGGCCACCGACGCCGCGGCTCCCGTCGATGCTGCGGTGCTCGCAGACGTTCCCACGCCGCCGCCGTGGCCGCGCGAGCTGCCCGTCGCGTCGATCATGGGCGACGCCCGCGGGTACACCGCGATGCGCACCATCATCCACGCCCACTCGGTGCACTCGCACGACGCCTGCGACGGCATGCCGTACGTCGACGGCGGACCGAACCTGCCCTGCCTCCAAGACTTCCGCACGTCGCTGTGCACGACGAAGATCGACGTGATGTTCCTGACGGAGCACGCCGAGCGCATCGGCCTCGTGCCCTACGAGACGGTGCTGCAGATGCAGCCCGGCGACGAGCCCATCACCGACAACGGACAGCTCGTGGGCTCGCGCATCACGTGCCCCGACGGGCACCGCGTGATGGTGTTCCCGGGCGCCGAGAACGAGCTGATGCCCCTGGCGCTGCGACGCCACCCGACGGTGACCCAAGGCACCCTCGAGGACACCTATCACACCGACGGCGACGCCGGCGCCGCGCTCTTCCGCGCCGCGGGGGCGACGCTCGCGGTGGCGCACTGCGAGGAGCGCACCATCGAGTACCTGCGCGACGTGAACCCCGAGGTGGTGGAGCTGTACAACATCCACGCGAACCTCGACCCGCGCATCGCCGGCCCGTACCTGAACTACAACGTCGGCCCCGCGTACGCCGACCTCCTGCGGTTCCAGCACGCGAGCAACGGCCTCGACGCCGAGTGGATGTTCCTCACGTTCTTCCAGGAGAGCCAGGTGGACCTCGGGCTCTGGGCGCGGCTGCTCACCGACGGGCGGCACATCCCCGCCGTGGGCGGCAGCGACGCGCACCAGAACGTGCTCCCCGCGCTGTTCCCCGACGGCGACCGCGGAGACAGCTACCGCCGGGTGTTCCGGTGGTTCAGCAACGAGCTCCTCGTGCGCGGCGCGCCGACCCGCGACAGCGCCCTCGAGGCGCTCCACGCCGGGCGCGTGTTCACCGTCTTCGAGGCCTTCGGCACCCCCGTGGGCTTCTCGTTCACCGCGCAGACCGCCGCGGGAACCTCCGAGATCGGCGCCGACCTCGCCCTCGCCGACGCGCCGGTGCTCCACGTGACGCGCCCCCACGTGAACGGTCTCGCCCCGTCGCTGCCCGCGCCCGACATCTCGCTGCGCGTGCTCCGCGCCGAGGCCGCGGGGTCGTGGACCGAGGTGGCCCGCGCCGCGACCGGCGACCTCGCGTTCACGCCGTCGGCCACCGGCGTGTACCGCGCCGAGGTGCGCATGATGCCGAACCACGCGCGCCCGTACCTGCCCGGCCTCGAGCGCCTCGTGCGCGAGGTGCCGTGGGTCTACTCGAGCGCGATCTACGTGCACTGAGCTTCAATTTCGCCCGCGATCGCCTTCGCCGCGGGCTGCAGCGCCATCGCACCCACGGCGTGAGACCTGCGCACAGCCCGGGTCACGGCGAGGGGGACACAGTTAACTTGTTGCACTCGCGGAGGGTCGACGCGCGGTGAATGCAACAACGTAACTGTGTCCCCGGGAAATCGTCGGACGCTCCGTAGGGAGCCCCGGGGCGGCGGCGTCGTAGATCACGAACCCACTGCCCACGGAGGCACATCATGAAGAAGTCGCTCTCGCTTCGCATCGCGTTCGCTTCGTTCCTCGCCGCGGTCCTCGCTGCCGTGACGCTGCACGGCAACGCCGCCGAGGCGTTTCCGATGCGCGGCGCCGGGCCGCAGCAGATGATGCAGCGCGGGCCCGTGGGCCAGGAGTTCCGCCGCGAGCGCGGGGGCTTCGCGCAGGACGCCCGCCGCGAGATGCCCCGCTTCGATCGCCGCGAGATGTCCCGCGGCGGCCGCGACATGGAGCGCGGCATGGAGCGCGGCCGCGACATGGACCGCGGGCGTGACATGGACCGTGGCCGCGGCATGGAGCGCGGCGGCGAGTTCGGCGGACGACGTGGTGGCGGCTGGCGCCGCTGAAGCGAGCGACGAAGACGTGACGGGGCGCGCGTGCCGAGCCGGGCACCGCGCCCCGGCGCAATTCAGCGACGACCGATCACCACTCGCCGACGCTCGGCATCGATGTCCAGGGCTCCGCGGGGGCGAGGGCGTCGCCGCGCTGAAGAAGCTCCACGGAGTGACCGTCCGGCGATTTCACGAAGGCCATGCGTCCGTCCCGCGGCGGGCGGTGGATCGTGACGCCGGCGTCGCGGAGCCGCGCGCACGTGGCGTAGATGTCGTCGACGGCGAAGGCGAGGTGCCCGAAGAAGCGCCCCGTCGCGTACGGGGTCTCTTGATCCCAGTTGTGCGTGAGCTCGATCTCGGCGCCGTCGCCGTCGTCACCGGTGCCGAGGAACACGAGGGTGAAGCGGCCCTGGGGGTGGTCGCGCCGGCGCAGCTCGCGCAGTCCGAGCTTCGCGACGAAGAAGTCGAGCGCCGCGTCGAGGTCGCGCACGCGCAGCATGGTGTGGAGGAAGCGCATGGGCGCAGCATCGGCCACGCGGCGGTGCGCGCGCAATCGGGGCGCCGCGCGGAGAACGCAGACCTCACCCCGGCGCTTCGCGCCACCCCTCTCCCTTCGACCGCTCGCACTGCTCGGGTCGGCGGGCGAGGGGCCAGATGACGTCGCGCTCTCCTCCGTCTCCCCCTCATCCCGCCGACTCGCCTCTCGGGGCGAGTCGAAGGGAGAGGGGGCCGCGACTGAGGTCCGCGGCGCGCGAGGGCCTCAGCCCGGCCGCGGCACGAGCCAGCGGATGTACGCCCAGTCGATGTCGCGGTTGCGCACCGGGATGGGCTTCAAGCGGCGCACGGCGTCGCCCTCGATGTCCTTGCGCGCGCGCTGGAACATGCGCCCCGCGTGCTCGAGCACCTTCTTGTGCGCCGCGCCGATGGTGTGCGCGAAGGTCGATCCCGGGCTCATGTCGCCCTTGCGCAGCGAGCGCGGACGGCTCGCGAGGTGCGGGTTCTCGTCCACCGTGACCTCCTCCCATTGCTCGATGCGCACGCCCACGAAGACGTAGCCGCGCACGGGGTCGACGCCGCCGTCGCTCACGCCGCCGATGGCGCAGTCGATGTCCCAGCGCGCGTCGACGAAGGACTCGAAGGCGAGCTCGTAGCGCTGCCGCGCGGGCTCCTTGCGCTTGTGCTTGGGGGTGTCCTCGAGGAGCCGCGCGTGCACCTCGGCGACGCTCGCGTCGGCCTCGAGGCCCAGCGACGTGTGGAAGTCGCGCACGAGCTCCTTCGCCGCATCGGACTCGAGCACGGACCCGGCGGCGATGCGATGAAAGATCTCGTAGAGCATCGTGGACCCGCGCTTGTACCCCAGCCCAAGCGCCCGCGGCCACCCGCCGAGGAGAGGTAAAACCTTTGACAGTCCGCGAGGGCAGCGTCGAACATGCGCCGCCGTTCCGCGGGGATCACGCCCGCGGCGGCGTGGAGAGAGCACGATGAAGCGAAGCGAAGGCCTCCGTCCGGTCCGAGTCCTCCCCGTCACCGCGGCGCTCGCGGTGGCCCTCTGCGGCGCTCCGGCGCTCGCCCAGACCGCCGAGCCCCCGCACCCCGCTCCGGCCCCCGTCGCGCCCGCTCCCGCCCACGCCGAGCCCGCGCCGGCCGCCGCGCCCGTGGCCGAGACGGTCCACGCCGAGCCTGCGGCGCAACACGAGCCCGCGCACGACGGCGCCGCCCACGAAGAGCCCGCGCACCACGGCGGTCCCGAGGCTGCCCACGAGGGCGGTCACGAGGGCGGCCACGAAGAGGAGCACGAGGCCCCGGAGCCGCGGCTCATCGTCGGCGTCACCGGCGCCATGGCCGCGCAGTTCCCCTCCGAGGGCGAGAACGGCGTGCACTTCGGCGCCGGCGCGCGGCTCGCGTGGGTCGCGGTGCCCGAGCGCCTCGAGGTCGAGGTGGGCATGGGCGCGATCTTCGCCGGCGAGGCCACGGAGCTTCCCGTCGACCTGCTCCTCAAGAGCGTGTTCCCGGTGAACCACTGGCTGCACCCGTACATGGGCGTCGGCGCGACGCTGGTGCCCGCCATCGGCC
>CAIMWA010000178.1 GCA_903845045.1 uncultured delta proteobacterium
ACCTGCACGGTCTTGCCGAGGCCCATGTCGTCGGCGAGGCATCCGCCGAAGCCGCTCGTCGTGACGAACGAGAGCCACGCGAGGCCGCGGAGCTGGTACGGCCGCAGCGTGCCGCGGAACCCCTTCGGAGGGTCCTTGCGCGGAACCCCCGATCCGTCGCGGAGTCCTGCGAGGAAGGTGTTCCATCGCGTCGCGAAGACCGTCTCCATGCGCGCGGCGGCGGCGTCCGAGGACCACTCGTCCTCGAGCTCGACGGCGGTGGACCACGGCACGCCGCGCGACGCCTCGAGGCGCAGCAGCACCTTCTCGCGGGCGCGCAGCAGCTCCACCGCGGCCTCGAGGTCGGCCCGCGGGAGCACCACCGCGCCGACGCGCAGGAAGCGCTGGTTGCGCACGCGGAGTGCACGCTCGGCCTCGTCGAGGGTGAGCGTTCCGTCGCTGAGAGCGAGCTCCAGCGCGGGCACGAAGCGCACGGCGTGCAACGGCGGAAGCGCGGCGTCGGAGGGCCCGGCGAGCTCCCAGCGGACGCGCACCTTCGCGCTGCCCCCGGCGTCGGGCTTCGCCGAGAACATCGTCTGCGACTTTCCGCGCGGAGCGTCGTAGCCGATGGAGTGCGCCCACTCGGCGTACGCCCTGGAGAGGCCCGTCACCGTCGGGGCCTGAAGCACGTCGAGAGCGTCACTCTCCGAGAGCCGGGTGTGCCCCGCGAGCAGCTCCGGCGCGGCGAGAAACGCGCGGCTCGGCGCGACGCTCGCGGTCCAGTCGCGCGCGAGCACGGACCCGGCGTGGAACCACACGCGCCCTTCGTGCTCCGCGGCGGAGTGCCGGAGCACGTCGCCTCGCGCGAGGCTCTCGACGGAAGCGAACACGCCGTCGGGCGAGACGAGCCCGAGGGTGAGATCCCAGGTCGCGTCGCCCTTCGCGCCGGGCACGGGACGCAGCCGCGCCTCGAGGTGCTCCCGCGGCGCGTCACGCATCGCGCGAAGCGGGTGCGCAGGACCGAGGCAGCTCCCCTGGTCGGCGTGGAGCGCATCGACGGCGCCGCGGGCCACGGCCTCGTGCAAGACCCGGTCGGAGACGCTTCGAGGACGGGCGTTGGCGCGGGTGACCGCGGCGTCAAAGAGCTCGGCAACGAAGTGCAGCGTGGGAACGGGCTCACGTGCGTCGGTCCACGTCGGCGGGTCGCGGTAGCGGTGCGAGGCGAGGCCGCCGATGTCGGCGCCGTCGAGCCGCGCGGCGCGCAACGAAGCGTCGAGCCGGTGCAGGTCCGCGAGCGAGAACGGGGGCACCCACGCGAGGGAACCGGGTGTGTTCGTCGCCGGGATGATCGTGGGCAGCAGCGGTCCCTCGGCGAGGCGCGCGCACAGCCCATCGAGTACGTCGAGGACCGCGAGCGCCGACGGAGCCACGAAGGCCGCGCCGTGCGCCTCGAGGTGACCGCGGATCCACGCGCGCAGCGGGTGCAGCGCGAGCTCTGGAGGAACGACGAAGCCGGTCACGCCGTACGGCGAGCGGCCCACGGTGCGCGTCGCGGTGCGAAACGTCGCAACGTCCCATGCCTGCACGAGCCCCGGCACGGGCAGCGGAAGGTACGTCCCGAGGCGATCGAGGCGGACGATGGTGCGGGCGGGCTGGAGCCCCTTCGGGAGCCACGGGGGCGCTTCGTCGGGCGCCGCGATGAACGGGTGCAGGAACGGCACGTCGCGCTCGACGGCCTTGAACGTGCGCGGGGTGTGCGGCGGCGCGGCGCGCTCGAACCAAAGCACGAAGCGCAGCGTGTGGTCGCGCGCGACGAGGGTGAGGTGCAGGCCGAGGGGGAGGGCGGCGGACATCGTGGCCGGCGCACGCTACCCGATGGCACCGCGGCGTCGAGGACCGAGTTGCGAAGCCCTCTCACGCCGCGCCGCCAACGGAGGGTCCGCACGACGGCCGGCAGAGCGAGCCGCACCGACGCCCTGATCGCGATGCGATGGCGATGCGGGTACCGTTCCGCGAGCGATGGTTGAACGAAGCCGCTCCGCGGCAGCCCTCGGACCCGTCGTCGCACGCGTCTTCGCGGACCTGACGCCCCGCTTCGCTCGCCGGCCGTCACGCCGTCGTTGACGCTCGGCTCGTCGCGCTGCGCTCACCGCGGCGGTGTTGCGCCGTCGCGACGGAGAGGCAGCGACGGCGATGACGACCCGATGGAGCGTTCGATTCGAGGAGGACCTGCGGCTACGCGGCCTGCGACCGGGGACCTGCGAGACGTACGGGACGTGGGTGGCGGCGTTCTTCCAGCATTGCGGCGTCTCGCCATGCGGATATGAAATGCAACGTGTCAAGAGAATTCGAGAGTTGACCGAAATCCTCGTTCCACGCAGCTCCCGGCCCCCCTGACGCCCGTCATGCCGCCCGGAAGCCCTCGAGAGGCGCCACGCTGACTGGGCGCACCTTCGACGGACCGATCCGCTGCCCGCGGACGGCGATCGCGCGTGGGTGTTCCGGATCTGGGTCGACCCCCCGACCGATCGTGGCTGGGAGGTGCGCGGGTGCGTGCGGACCTTGTTGAACGGAGCCTATGGGCCGATGAACGGCGCGGGGTGCTTTCGCTTCTCGAGCACCTCGGGGGCCGGCGTGGCCTGGTACGCCGATGACCGCTACGTGACGACGACGCCCGTTGCCGCGACCGGGCGGTGGTTCGAGTTCCGATGGGAGATCGCGGCCACGCATCGGCGGGCGCGTGCGTGGCTCGACGG